>JALGYA010000014.1 GCA_029824475.1 Fimbriimonadia bacterium
GTTCTCGACGCGGCAGTAGAGAAAGCCTACGGCGGCAGCAAGAAGATCGAGTGGAGGGAAGTTCTCGCTGGCGAGAAGGCCTTCAACCAGACCGATAGCTGGCTCCCGGACGAGACTCTGGACGGCTTCCGCGAGTACCTGGTCGGCATCAAGGGCCCTCTGACAACACCAGTCGGCGGCGGCATCCGGTCGCTCAATGTTGCTCTGCGACAGATTCTTGACCTCTACGTCTGCCTCCGCCCAGTGCGCTGGTTCAATGGCGTCCCGAGCCCGGTCAAGGCTCCTCAGGACGTTGACATGGTGATCTTCCGCGAGAACAGCGAGGACATCTACGCCGGCATCGAGTTCGAGGCGGGGTCTGATGACAACGCCAAGATGATCGATCTGATCAAAACAAACTTCCCGGATCGATACAAGAAGATCCGCTTCCCGAATACGGCTGGCATCGGTGTAAAGCCTGTCTCCGCTGAGGGTACTGAGCGGCTCACGATCTCCGCGATTCAGTACGCGATTGACAACAGCCTGCCGAGCGTAACCCTGGTGCACAAGGGCAACATTATGAAGTTCACGGAAGGCGGCTTCCGCGACTGGGGCTACGAGACGGCAGTCAAGCACTTCGGTGCTGTCGAGCTGGACGGCGGCCCATGGCACGTGATCCCCGAAGGCAGGCCAGGCGCTGGCATCGTGATCAAGGACGTCATCGCTGATGCGATGCTCCAGCAGATCATTCTGCGCCCCGCTGAGTATTCGGTCATCGCGACGCTCAACCTGAACGGCGACTACATCTCTGATGCGCTCGCTGCACAGGTGGGTGGAATCGGCATCGCACCGGGTGGAAACATTAACTACAACACTGGCCACGCGATTTTCGAGGCCACCCACGGCACGGCTCCCAAGTACGCCGGCCAGGACAAGGTCAACCCGAGCTCGGTGATCCTGAGCGGCGAGATGATGTTCCGCTACCTCGGCTGGAATGAAGCTGCAGACCTGATCATCAAGGGCGTAGAAGGCGCGATCAACGACAAGACGGTCACCTATGACTTCGAGCGACAGATGGACGGCGCCAAGCTGCTGAAGTGCAGCGAGTTTGGCGACGCGATCATCGCGAATATGTAGTCCGGGTTCGCCCGGTTACGCCGTCCTCCCAGGCTTCGCCTGGGAGGACGGTTTTGATTAAGCGTCCAGGTGATGACGAACCAATCAATCGTGCCAACGTTCTAGCCCTTATAATGAACTGGATGGCGAAACACAAGTGTCTGTTCTTAGCAGCGGTTGTCTGCCTGGCTTACTTCGCCCTGTTCGGGTTTGCATCTGGCCCTCTGCAGCAGGGCAAGCCGCCTGCGCCGACTCACGCTGACGTCAAGTACGGCGACCACAAGCTGCAGGCATTCGATATTTGGCTGGCCAAGCCCGGTGAGGACGGCAAGCCCGCGCCGGTCTGTATTTTCATCCACGGTGGTGGGTTCCGTGGAGGAGACAAGTCCGGAATCCAGCCTCGTATCATCCAGCGTTTTTTGGACGAAGGGATTTCGTTTGCCTCGATGAATTATCGCCTGACCGAAGGCGGCAAGTACCCCTATCCCATCGCTATGGAAGACTCTGCCCGTGGTCTGCAGCTGATTCGATCGAAGGCCAAAGAGTGGAACATTGACTCAAAGAGGATCGCCTGCTATGGCGGATCTGCTGGAGCCGGCATCTCACTCTGGCTCGGCTTCAAAGATGACATGGCCGACCCGAAGAGCGATGACCCGATAGCCCGCGAATCCACGCGAATCCTTGCGGCTGGAACCCTGAATGGGCAGCCGACATACGACTTGGGCACCTACCGAGATTGGTTTGGTGTGCCTGATCTCCCGCAGCACACTGCCCTCGTCGATTTCTACGCGATGAAAGACGGAGAGACTGCCGAAACGCCCCGCGTCGCCAAGCTGGCTGAGGCGGCATCTGCGATCACTTACTTGACCAAGGATGACCCGCCGGTCTACATGGCCTATGGTGGTGGAAACGTGAAAGTGAGCAAGGGCACTAGTCAAGGCGTCTGGGTTCACCATCCGCTGCTGGGGCTCAAGCTGCAGGAGGCGATGACGAAGCTCGACCTCGAGTGCATCGTCACGCATAGGGATCTGAAGGACGATACGTATGTTGATATCTACGACTTCCTGATTAAGAAGCTCAGCGCCTCCTGAAGCGGCAATAGCGTGGCACTGTTGTTTCGCTCCGAAACAGCAGTGGATTAGTCAACTGCTGCTCGATCATCGAGCCTCCCGTTCCCAGACTTGAGAAGATGAAGGGCGCACGCTCTCTATAATGAAGGTGAAGGCCGATGTCCGATTCCGTTGTCTACAGTCACACCCAGCCGGGCACTCTTGTCCGAGTGCTGCTGGGCGGCTTCACCGTCGTGCTCCTCCTGATGCTTATCTTTCTTCCTGGGCCGAATCCTACTACAGTCATCGTCGGCGTCGTCTTGGTTCTGTTTGTTGCAGCGGTCCTCATCTTCCACTCGCTGAGAGTCCAGGTTTCAGCTCACGAGGTTTCGATCCAATTCGGCATCGGAGTGATCAAGAAGTGCTTCCCAATCGCTCAGATCCGCTCAGCAGAGCAGGTCAAGAACAAGTGGTACTACGGCTGGGGCATCCGCTGGCTTCCCGGCGGCTGGCTCTACAACGTCTCGGGGATGGACGCTGTTGAGCTGGTGATGGCGGACGGCAAGAAGGTCCGGATCGGCACGGACGATCCGGATGGTCTGCTGGCTGCGATCGAGTCGGTCACCTGAAGTCCGGATCGCCTGATTCGAGCTGTTCGAGCAGCTTCGCCGCCCGCTCCTTGTTCTTCCGTGAAGCGTCTTCGTGCAGCGCCTGGAGGAAGCTCCAGCAGAACTGGGTTGGGGCCTTTTCAAACAAGTCGAGTGCCGCGTCGACAGCCTTGTCGCTGTCGGACATCAGCAGGGCAGCGATGCCGTCCAGGGCGCCCGCATCCACGAGCTTCTCGATATCCTCTTTCGGCTCGCCAAGCAGCAGGTTAGCTGCTGCCCGCCGAATATCTTTATCTGGCCGATTTCCCAGGCCCGCAATCACTGTTGCCAGATGAGCTTGGGCCTCTTCATCGCCTTTTGCCCACTCTCGCGTTTTCGATTTGGCTTTGTCTGCCCATCGCTTGAGCTCTTTCTCATCAGCGTGTTCCAGGAGCCAGGTCACCGCCTCAGGACGAGCGCCCAGCGTGTCGAGGAGGGAAGGATCGAGGCAGTCCTTGTACTTCTTGTCGGTCAGATCGACAAGACACCGTTCGGAAAGATCATAGAGTGCATTGAGATAGCGTCGACCAGAGACTTCGGGAGTGATCCGCTTGTTGATGTCCTCAAGTGTCGCGGCATCGGAGTAGATCCACATCATCGCCTGGTGCCATGGTCCGCGGAAGAATGACCCAGATGTGACGAGCGCGATATCGACTCGCCGGTCATCTCTGGCAGCCTGAACTGAGTAGCCCACTTTGCCGTCCGGCGGGCGCTTGTCCATCTCGGCACAGAGCGCAAAGCCGTCTGCCGCCGACGTGGGGGTTTCGAGGTCGAGCGTCGCATAAATCGTCTCGTTGGCCGCAAACATCAGCTGCAAGGGAGCAGCGACAACGATTTCCTGGTAGCGGTCATCATCCGGCACGAGCAGGCTGCCGGGCGTGAGCCCGAGACTGAGGCCGTGATCCATCGTGTTCGTGACTGTAAGTTGAACCTGGTTCATGCCTAGTGCCGCGACCTCGATTCCGAACTCGCTCATGTCGTTGGCGGTGGCCACGCGCAGCCCTTCATCACCGCCGATGAACAAGCCCGAAGTTCTCGTCGACTTCTCTTCTTTTGGCTCGGGTGTCGTGCCAGTCCTTGGGCGGGTTCTAGTTGTTTTATCGTCACCCTTCGGGCTGGGGAGGAACAGATCACCGAGCCTTCCTGCACTCCATGCGCTGAGGCCGGAGCACTTGCAGTTGCCGTAGTAACTGGCCTCGCCTAGCTCCTTATTGGGGAGGATGATTCTGGCGAAGAGGTCCTCGCCGGAGGTGAGGGTTTCGAAAGCGTCTCTGATCGTGTATTTGAAATAGAGGTAGTACTCAAATCCGGTGATCTTCTTGGACGATGTCGAGCACGGATCTTCGTTCCAATGGGCGGCGCTGAATGTGGCGGACGCCAAGTCCATTCTCTTTCCCTTGCGCGTCAGATAGTCCGTGGAGACCCTGCGCATGTGGTCCATCACTTTGGCGGCAGAGCCGCGGCCCCGCCTAGGGTAGAAGCCGTCTTTCTTTGTGCCTTCGGCCATCCGGAAGTACCTGGTCAGCCATTGGGGGAAAGCGCCCTTCTCCTCAACGTACGGCTCGACCGTCACGTCGTGCTTAGTTGTGCAGATGTCATCACAAGATGGGTCGCACTGCACGTGGTCGGCGTGTTTGTTGCCCCGGCAGGAGTTTGTGCAGGCGATGTAATCCAGGAACCCTGGATCAGAGTCGAACTGCCGGTATTCGAATGAAAAGTCAAAGAAAATGCCGCCGCCTGCTGCCACCGTCTGCGAGGTGGGCATCGGCAGCTCACGGTGCAGCTTTTCTGCAGGCACCTTTTTGGGCTGGCTGGACTGAAACTGTGGCCCTGGCGCGAGTGCGCCAGCAAGGACGATCGCCGAGATCAGCATGTCCTGAGTGTATCAAGTTCTGATGGTTTTGTCGTAGGTTTCAAGGTTGAGGCCTGGAATTTCTAGCCCTTGGCGGTTGTTGCGGAAAGAGACGTACGCCGCAGCGAAGGCCAGGATATGCCACGTACTTGGCCGTAAGTACAGGCCACAGGGCAAAAAAGCCTGGCTGGGAAATCCAGCCAGGCTCTTTTCTGTTTAGACCAGAGGGTTAGGCGACTGTGACGTCGTCGTTCAAATAGACATCCTGAACGGCGTTCAGGATCTTCACGCCTTCGTCGATCGGCTTCTGGAATGCCTTGCGGCCGCTGATCAGGCCCGTGCCGCCAGCGCGCTTGTTGATGACAGCCGTTTTGACTGCATCAGCGAGGTCATTTGAACCTGAAGCGCCGCCGGAGGAGATGAGTCCTGCGCGGCCCATGTAGCAGTTGGCGAGCTGGTAGCGGGTCAGGTCGATAGGGTTGTCGCTGGTCAGTTCGGAGTAGATGCGCTTGTCGAGTTTGCCGTAGCTGCTGCCGCCTGTATTAAGGGCGAGGAAGCCGCCGTTGTTCTCGGGAAGCTTCTGCTTAATGATATCTGCTTCGATAGTCACACCAAGGTGGTTGGCCTGGCCTGTAAGATCTGCCGAAACGTGGTAGTCCTTATCGCTCTTGAAGGCATCGTTTCTTGTATAGCACCAGAGAATAGTTGCCATGCCAAGTTCGTGTGCGTGCTGGAATGCCTGTGCAACTTCTACGATCTGCCTATTCGATTCCTCGCTGCCAAAGTAGATGGTTGCGCCGATGGCGGCTGCGCCCATGTTCCAAGCCTGCTCAACCTGACCGAACATGATCTGGTCAGCGGAGTTCGGGTAGGTCATCAGCTCGTTGTGGTTCACCTTGACCACGAACGGAATTCGGTGTGCGTACTTGCGGCTCATCATGCCGAGCACGCCGAAGGTCGAAGCGACTGCGCTGCATCCGCCTTCGATGGCTAGCTTGATGATGTTCTCCGGATCGAAGTGATCGGGGTTGGGAGCGAAGCTCGCCCCAGCGGAATGCTCGATGCCCTGGTCGACCGGAAGGATCGAAAGGCAGCCGGTGCCGGCGAGTCGTCCGTGGCTGAACATCGACTGCATGGACCGAATTACCTGAGAATTTCGATCTGAGTGAACAAACACCCTATCAAGGAAGTCTGGGCCCGGGAGATGTAGTCTCGACTGGTCGATCGTTTGGCACTTGTGCTCGAGCAGGGTGCTTGCGTCTGATCCTAAGAGCTGTTCGATCTGGTCGATGGTCATTGCTGGGCTGTCCGCCATGAAACGCGTTTTACCGTGCGCGCGCGTCTATCTGGTGGGTCCCAAGTCGGCATCAGTGCAACTTGGCAGTACCAGACTTGGGTAAGACAGGCGGTTGGTGATTGAAATCGGCCAGGACTTGAATTTTATGTGGGAAGGAATGACGAGAAGCAGACTGCTGTCGATATTGGCCATGAGCACCGTGGCGAGCGCATCTTTCGCAGGCCAGGATGGAGCCTTGACGCTGGAAGGCGCACTCGATCTGGCGAAGCAGAACAACGGCACTGTTCGTGCAGCACATCTCAACTACGAGGCGTCAAGGTCCTCAGCCCGATCCGCCTACGCGGCATTTTTGCCGACACTGACGCCGTCCCTTTCACACGATGAGGTCCGGTCACAAACTTTCACCGGGGCATTCAAGGGCGTCAACAATTCTTCGACTTCAACTGCATCGGCAAGCCTCAATTGGCTTCTGCTTGACAACGGCTCGAGGGACGCCTCTTACAAGAGAGCGGTCTTCACCCGCGACGCCTCAGAACTTTCGGCGCTGCAGACGCTTCGCCAGATTCTGTTCTCTGTCCACTCGCGGTTCTATGATGCGATTCGAACTGAAGAGCAGCTGAAGGTTCAGGACCGGCAGATCGCCCGAGCTCAAGAGATTCTCGATCAGACGAAGTTCCGAGCCAGCGACGAAATCGGCGACGCTCCCAAGAAGGACATCCGACAGGCCGAAGCAGACTTTCTTAATGCCCGTGTCTCTCAGCTGACAGCCCAGAACCGGACCGCCACGAGCCTTGCAGATTTGAAGGCGATTCTTGGCCTCGGCCTCAATGAGCTGCCTTCGCTCTCAAGCCCTCAGGCCATCGATCTTGAACCGCTTGAAATGTCGCTGGAAGAAGCGATTGAGGAGGGCCTCGAAGGCCGACCTGATCTGCAGGGCAGTCGCCTCGGCATTCTTGCAACCATGCAGTCGGTTCGACAGACAAAGCTCTCCAGCGGAGTCACCTTCACCGTTGACGCAAACCATAGATCCACTTTTTCTGGCGACCCCTTCAATTCGACCAGCCTGCAGTTCTTTGCTACGTTCCCGCTCTACGATGGCAACCGCAGCAAGGAGCTTCTCAAGTCAGCAGAGCTGAATCTGAAGGCGCAGCAGCACAATCTCGTTCAAAGCGAGCGAGACGCTGCAGCCGAAATCGAGTCCGCCTACAAGGAGTATTCGCAGAATCTCCTGAGAAATGAAGCGGCAGCCGCAGCAAAAGCAGCGGCGCAAGAGAATTACGAAGCAGCGGTCGGCGCACGAGAGGAAGGCGCCGGCACTCTGTTGGAAATCCTGACTGCACAGGTGAGCCTATCGACGGCCGAATCGAACCTCGTTGAGGCCAGATTCGACGCGCTCATCAGTGAAGTGAGGTTTAAACTGGCTATCGGGAGACCGATGCCTGGCGAGGATGAATCAGAAGAATGAAGACGAAGAACCTGGTGATTGGATTGGTCGGTGCAGCTGCTGTTGCAACGGCCTATTTCATGGTTAAGGGCACACGCGGCGGCCACGAGATTGAATACCGGTACGCAGCCGTTGCAACAGGGGATTTGACACAGTCAACCTCATCAACAGGTCTTCTCGTACCCTTGACTCAAGTCGACGTTAAGTCGAAGGCAGGGGGCATCGTATTTGAAATCGCGGTCGTGGAGGGGGACATTGTAAAACAGGGCGACCTCATCGCTCTGATCGACCCTCGTGATACGCAGAGCGCCTATGATCAAGCGCAGGCAGACGCCACAGGGGCCGGCATCCGGGTCGCTCAGGCAGAGACAGCTCTGGAGCTCGAACTGCTCAATGCGGAGACACGTGTCACGGACGCCAAACTTAGGCTGAGCCAGGCAGAGATCAGACGTGAAAAGGCGCGAGAAACTGCTCGCATCCAGCCCGATTTGACTGCCGCAAGCATCGCCACGGCTGAGGCCAATTTCGTCACCCAGACTGAAGCGATGAACCAGCTGAAGAATGTCGATGTTCCTCAGCGCCGCAAGGATGCCGCCTCCACGCTCCAGCGGACAACGACAGACCTCGCAACGGCAAAAGCAGACGTGGAGCGCCAAAAGAACCTCCTCGACAAAGGCTACGTATCGATCGCAGTCTATGAGAGGGCCGTCAGCAGTCACGAAGCAGCAAAGGCTGCGAAGGAAGTCGCAGACCAGCGAACTGAAACACTGGAAGCAGATATCGCAGCAGACGTTCGAGCCCAGGAGTCTCGCGTCCGTCAGGCAGATGCCGGACTTAAGCAGGCCAACGCAAACTCAATCAGCATTGAGCAGTCGAAGCGTGATATGCGGGACGCAGAACGGGCTTTTGATTCCGCCGAGATTGCCCTCCAGCAGGCCGAAGACGCTCGCTTAAACATCACCACGCGGCGGAACGATATTGAGTCTGCCAAGGCGAGTGCTGTGCGCAGCACGGTTGCGATGCAGAACGCCTTGGAGCAGCTTGAACAGACCAGGGTTTTGGCTCCGAGAGACGGCATCGTGACGCTGAAGTACATTGAAGAGGGAACGATCATCCCGCCGGGCACTTCCACCTTTGCCCAAGGCACGAGCATCGTGCAGATCAGCGATGTTAGCCGAATGTTCGTCGAGTGCCAAGTTGACGAGGCAGACATTGCTTCAGTCTTCCTGGGCCAGCGCGTCAAGACCATCATTGAGGCGTATCCCGGTCTGACTTTTGAAGGCGAAGTCACACGGGTCTTCCCAGCGGCTGAAAGCAACGGGGCGATCACAACCATCAAAGTTCGCATCGAACTGGAGCTTCTTGAAGGAGAAGCTGCCCATGAAAACCCACTGCGCGTTGGAATGAACGGCAGCTGCGAGTTCATCCAGCTGGACAGGCTCGGCGTGCTTATGGCCCCGATGCAGGCTGTCAAGTTTGATAGAGACACGATGGAATCGTATGTGATGGTGAGAACAGATGTGGAGCTTGAGCCGGAGCGAAGAGTTGTACAATTGGGTGACTCTGGCAATGGTGGCATCGAAGTTCTCAGCGGCCTCACCGAAGGCGAAGAGGTTGTGATCGCTGAAATTGACCTTGCGGCGATGCGCGAGCGTCAGGAGAAGATGCAGGCTGCCGAAGAAGGCGGCGGTCTATCGACTGGCGGCAGGAGACGATAAATGACATTCTGGGACAGCTTCTCAAGCGCTCTGCGCGCGATTCGAGCGAACAAGCTTCGCTCTGCCCTGACCATGCTTGGCGTGGTCATTGGAGTTGGCTCGGTCATTGCGATGGTTGGCATCGGCGAGGGCACTAAGAAGAAGTCCCTCCAAGAGCTCGAAATCATGGGCTCAAACCGCATCTCGGTCGTGCCGAACTGGCGACGTGGCAGGGGCCACTCTGCGACGGCAAACCAGTCGACTCTCAGGCTGGAAGACGTCGAAGCGATCAAGCGTGAAGTGCCGCTGGTCAAGAACATTACCGGCATCGTGAGAAGAGGCGCCACCGTCAAATTCGGCGCCAATAACCACCGAACAAATGCAAATGGAGCTCATCCCTCGATCCAAGAGATTGAGAACGCCAAGAAGATGCATTCCGGTGAATGGTACACCTACGAAGACGAAGAGCTGATGAACAAGAAGGCCGTCCTTGGATGGCTCGTCTATGAGGAGCTCTTTGGCGGCACCCAGAATGCGCTGGGTGCGATCATTAAGATCAATAACCAGAATTTTGAAGTCGTCGGAGTCGTTGACTACAAAGGCGGCAGCGGCTGGATGAACCCGGATGACCAAGTCTATGTTCCGCTCAAAACGGCTCAATACAGATTGACCGGCCAAAAGGATAGATTCAGCTACATCACGATGCAGGCGACGAGCAGTGAGCTCCTCCCCATCGTCCAGTCCGATGTTGAAGCCGTCTTAGGCAAGACCCGCAAGAGCGCTACGGGTGAAGAGCTGTTCCGAGTCTTCAACCAGGCGGAGTCGCTTGAGGCGATCCAGACGCAGTCCAAGCTTCTAAGCTATCTCTTGGCTGGAATTGCTTCGGTTTCACTGCTGGTGGGCGGCATCGGCATCATGAACATCATGCTCGTGAGCGTGACAGAGAGAACCAAGGAAATCGGCCTAAGAAAAGCTTTGGGCGCAACCGGCTCGTCGATTCTTTCGCAGTTCTTGTTGGAGTCGATCGTGATGTGCATCATGGGCGGCCTTATCGGGATCATCCTGGGAGGCGCTGCGACAAGATTCGTCGCAAACATGTTCAAGGTGCCGCCGGTGATCAACTCCAGCGCTGTGATGCTCGCATTTGGGTTTGCAACGATTGTCGGACTCTTCTTCGGCATCTATCCTGCAGTCCGAGCCAGCCGGCTCCAGCCGATTGATGCCTTGAGGTACGAATGAAGACGGTTATTGATGTCCGAGACCTTCACAAAGACTATGTGATGGGCGATACCATCGTCCATGCCCTGGACGGCGTGACGACCGAGATTTACGAAGGCGACTTCGTGGCGATCATGGGTCCCTCCGGCTCGGGAAAATCGACGTTTATGAACGCCGTCGGCTGCCTCGATCGCCCCTCGAGTGGTGACTATTTCCTGAACGGGGAAGAAGTCTCCGCAATGGGAGATGTTGAGCTCGCGCAGATCCGAAACAAGTACATCGGATTCGTCTTTCAGACATTCAACCTTTTGCCGCGAACGTCTGCGTTGAAAAACGTTGAGCTTCCGCTGATGTATGCGGGCACCAAGGGCAGATCGGAAAGGGCCAAAGGCGCCATCGAACTTGTCGGGCTCACCGACAGAATGCACCATAAGCCCAACGAGCTCTCTGGCGGCCAGCAGCAGAGGGTGGCTATCGCCCGCGCAATCGTCAACGATCCTGTCCTCATCCTGGCGGACGAGCCGACAGGAAACCTCGATACCCGCACATCGCACGAGATCATGGCACTGTTCCAGGAGCTGAATGATCAAGGCAAGACGATTATCATCGTGACCCACGAAGCTGAGATCGCTCAGCACTGCCGCAGGGTGATACGTTTCCGAGACGGTCGGATCGAGAAAGACGAGGTTGTTGACGACCAGGTCAATGCAATCGATGCGCTTGCTGCGCTTGGGCCGGCGCCACGCTAGTTTTCTTCGGGAGCGTCAGCAGTGACAAGGACCCGCCAGATTCGGCACGAGGTCAGCTGCAGACTCGGCCATATTAGAATATAAGTTGACGTTAACTCGTGCGCTCTGGACTGCAGTTGGTCTCGCCTGTGTTGGGCTTGGCTTTGCAGGTGTGGTTTTGCCGGGTCTTCCCACGACGATCTTCCTCATCCTGGCCCTAGGCTGTTTCAAGAAGGGCAGCAAGCGGTTTGAAGACTGGCTCCTCAACCACAAGTGGTTTGGCGCACAACTGCGTGATTGGGAGGAGAACCGCTGGATGACCAAGGCGGCCAAGTGCAAGGTCAGCTGCATCATCACGGTCTTTGCTGGTGGCTCGGCAGTCTATCTCTTCATGACAGGGCGACCGATCATCGGAAGCCTGGTCTCAGCCGTCGGGTTGATCGGCATCCTCTACGTTCTCAACGTGAAGATAAAGCCCGATTCGGCGGAGTCATCCGGGGCCGTGGCAGAGACGCCCATTCGGCCAGCGACGCATCGATAAATCGCCACGGCGTGAATTCACCCCGGCCTTCCGCGATTCCCACTCTTACTCCCTGCAGCAATTGAGGCTCATCTTGCCTGGGGATCAAGTGCATCTCCGACTCCGTTGACATCAAGTCAATTCCGTAGAGGTCTCCAGTGATGTCAAGGGCCTGGGCCAGCTTTCCTGGCCCGCTGAGCAGGTCACGATCACGCTTCGCCTTAGGGCGCCTTGACCACATCTGCTCCTCACCTTTCATCGGCTTTGCCGCCCGAATCAGCAGTGCGCAGGGCTCTCCTTCAGGCCTCGCAGTCACGTTGAGCATCCAGTGATTGCCGTATGTGAAGTAGATATACGCCATTCCTGGCTGGCCGAACATCGCTCGGACCCTCGGTGTCATGCCATTGAAGGCGTGGCTTCCAGGATCATCTGAACCAGCGTAGGCTTCGACTTCCACGATCTGCACCTTCATCTCTCCCTTGACGAGGGTGCAGCCAACGAGAGCCTGCGCCGCTTCCGGTGGAGACAGAGTTTCCAGCAGATGCCTCATATCTGGGCTTTATTCTGGCCCATGTCCCGGCCCATAATGGCGGCATGACACCGCAGGAACAGTACGAGTCTGAGGGATACACCATCCTCAAGAACGTCATCGACACTAAGCTTGCGCTGACTGCCCAAGACCACGTCCAGTGGCTGCTCAAGCAGAACACACACCTGCGCCCGGAACAGCTCGGCCACGATCTGGCGCGTACTGACGCCTTCTGGTACCGGCTCGTCGCAGATGAGCGGATATTGGACGCCATCGAGCCGTTCATCGGCCCGAATATCGCGCTCTTCGCCACGCACTACATCTGCAAGCCTCCCGGTGATGGTCAGGCGGTGCTCTGGCATCAGGACGGCAGTTACTGGCCTCTGGAGCCGATGGACGTGTTGACTGTGTGGCTTTCCTGTGGAACGACGGACCGCGAGAACGGCTGTATGCGGGTCATCCCCAGCACGCAGGACCTTGACCTTCAGGAGATGAAGGAGAATACATCGACTGCTAATGTCTTGAACTCCAGCATTGACGACTCGTTTGTCGATGACTCTGGTGCGGTTGACATCGCTCTCGGGCCGGGTGACATCTCTATCCATCATCCCAACGTGATCCATGGCTCCGAGCCGAATGTTTCTGATCGCTGGAGGTATGGACTGACGATTCGCTACATCCCAACTACAACAAGGCTGAAAATCCCGGATGCTGGCTGTGCATTTCTGCTGAGAGGTGAAGCTGTTGAAGGCATCAACACCTACCTCCCAATCCCCAAGTTTGACGACTCCAGCAGCTTTGGATTTGATGGCGCAGAGGCTTGGCCTCCCAGCGGCCCGGGATTAACTGGCTGGAAAGCTTAAACCCAGTCGGCCCTGGGCGTGTATTATCGAGCGTATGCATCACCTCAGGTGGTCTGTTGGATTGGCTGCGGCCTGCTTTGCGGCGGCGGCTTCTGCAGACATTGACTATGTAGTCTCCGCTGGCCCCGGCAGCGAGACTCTCAAGATCAGCGTTACCGCTCCTGTCACCGGCTCCACGGAGTCCCTCCAGATGCCTCGATGGGCTCCCGGCTCCTATCGCTACGTCCGCCACTTTGAAAAAGTGACGAACGTGACCGCAGTTGATGAGAACGGCAAATCGCTTGCTGTCTCGCACCCCGAAGAGACGATCTGGACGGCAAATACTGCGGGTGCGAGCGAGGTCACGATCTCGTATGAGATGCCCGTGACGATCACGGACCGCGTGTTCCACTACGCCGGCCCGTCAACCTACATGTACATGCCGGGTCGCATCAAGGAGGCGTGCACTCTTGAGATGGATCTGCCAGCCAGTTGGAAGGTCGCGTGTGGCCTGCAGGAGCTGGCTGGAAACAACCGGTACACAGCACCTGATTACGACGTGCTGACAGACAACCCGGTCACAGCAGGTGAGTTTGTTGAGGACACCTATTATGCAGGTGGTGTTGAGCACACAATCGCGTACCACTCAGGCGGCCCGAATTCGATCAATCGGCAGAACGTCATCGATTACTGCCGCAAAATCACGATTGCGCAAGGCAAGTTCTTCGACGGCCTGCCTTTCCGCAAGTACATCTGGCACTTCCGCACGTTCAATTCTGCCGATGGTGCAGGCGGTCTCGAGCACCTCAGCAGTACAGAAATCAGCCTGGCTACAGGCCTTGGCCTCGGAGCTGTCTCAGTGCTGTCGCACGAGTATTTTCATGCTTGGAACGTCAAGAGGATTCGGTCGAGCATCCTTGGCCCATTCGACTACCAAGAGCTGCCTCAGACCGGCGCACTCTGGTGGCTGGAAGGTGTCACTGACTACTACGCTGATGTGCTTCTGCGCCGCCCTGGAGTCTATGACAACGCGCACTTCTACGGAGCCATCATTTCGAATGTGGATCGCACTCGGCGGTCTGCGGGAAGGCTGACGGTCTCTCCCTATGAGTCAAGCTACCGCGTGCGAGACGCCGCAAACGGCATCGGCAACAGCTCCGGCTATGGTGGAGTGAACTACTACAACACCGGCTGGGTTGCAGGCCTCTGCCTCGACCTTGAGCTGCGACACCGAACCGGCGGCCAGCATTCGCTGGACGACGTCACGCTCGCGCTTTGGGAGATGTGCAAGGACGATCAGCCCGGCTTCAAGGAAGAGGAGATTCGCAAGCAGCTGATCCGCTTTGGCGGCGCAGCCATGGGCGGAATCTACGACAAGTGGATCATGAACCCGGGCGAGCTTCCTGTTGAAGAGCAGCTCGCTAAAGTCGGCCTCGAGATAGCAGAGAAGAGTGAGAAGTACACCGACATCGGCTTCCGGCTTGTTCCCAGTCGTCGATCAGGCGGCATCGTTGTCCGTGGTGTTCAGGGCCCTGCTGACGACATCTTAAAGAACGGCGACCTCGTCGTCTCTATCAACGGAACTGAGCTTGGGTCTGGCGGCGGAGCGATTCGGGCGATTCGCGACGTCACTCAGAACGCCAAAGTAGGGGAATCGATCACTCTTGGCGTGAAGGACGGCGACAACGTTGTCAACAAGACAGTTGTACCGGTAAGCGGAACGAGGTCGGTTAGACGCGTCACAGCTTCGGCAGGCGCGACGGCCGCCCAGCAAAAGCTGCGCAGCGACTGGCTGATCGGCAACTAGTCTAATCCTGGCGGCAGGTCTGGATTGGTCCCTCCCCCACGGATGGTGGGGGAGGCTAGAAGGAGGCTGCGAGCGGTTCGTGAATTCAGCGATTGGTCCCTCTCCCTCGAATGAGGGGGAGGCTAGGAGGGGGACAAAACAAAAGAGCTGGGCTCGAAGAATGAGAGCCCTGTCTTGACCTTGGCTTCCGACATATCTCCTGTCAATAGTGCTCGCACTCGAGCAAAGCCCCCTCTCTTAATCTCCCCCTCTCCCGATGGTCGAAGGAGAGAGGCCAGAACGACGTTGTCTAGAGAATTGTGGATTGGTCCCTCCCCCACCCTTCGTGGGGGAGGGCCAATCCGAGAATCTGGCCCGTTCCAGAACTTGGAATGACACCTCCCTGAATGTGTGTGCTCGTCAACTAAGACACGGACAAGCCCAAAGCGGCCTGTCCGTGGCACACGGGAAGGGATGGAACTGGCCGAAGTGAAGTTGATGTTTTTACTTGCGACCAGTAGAATGCAGCCATGCTGAGCCTTCTCGCCTTGGCGACGCTTCAAGGTGCTGAACCGATGAGTCTGTACAAGCTTGAGCCCGTCCCCTTCACTCAGGTCAAAATCAGCGACCGATTCTGGGAGCCGAGGCTCCGGACTAATCGGGAGTCGACCATCGCGGCCTGTTTTGACAAGTGTGAAGAGACTGGCCGGCTGTCCAATTTCCGCCGGGCGGGAGGCCTTGAAGACGGCCCCCACCAAGGCATCTACTACGACGACTCAGATGTGTTCAAGGTCATCGAGGGCGCGGCTTACTCGCTGGCCCTCTGGCCTGATGCGGAGCTGGAAGGATTCCTCGACAAGCTGATATCAGAGATCGCAGCTGCACAGGAGTCTGATGGCTATCTCTATACGGCTCGGACCTTGGGGGCCGTGCACTCAGGGACCGGGCTTGAGCGATGGTCGCACTTGGCGCACGGGCATGAGCTTTACAACGTTGGCCACCTTTATGAGGCTGCTGCTGCCCATTTCCAGGCTACCGGCAAGCGGACCCTGCTTGATGTTGCGCTCAAGAATGCAGAGCTGATCAACACTGTTTTCGGACCGGGTCCAACTCAGAACAAGAGCGTTCCTGGCCACGAAGAGATCGAAATCGGGCTGGTCAAACTCTTCAAAGTGACTGGTGACCGGCGCTGGGTTGATTTGAGCAAGCACTTTGTCGATATGCGGGGCCGCAAGGACATCCGGGGCGAAGTTCACGGTGAATACGCCCAGGATCACATTCCTCTGAAGGAGCAGACGGAGCCTGTCGGGCACGCCGTCCGCGCCGGTTACATCTATGCCGGTGCAGCAGATGCCGCGGCCCTCACGGGTGACAAAGAGACGTTCGCCGCGATGGAGCGGATCTGGGAAAACGTCGTCAAGTCCAAGCTGCACATCACGGGCGGGATTGGTGCGTCACGGTCTGGCGAGGCATTTGGTCGAGAATATGACCTGCCGAACGACACCGCCTACCTGGAGACCTGCGCCGCTGTTGCGAACGCTCTCTGGACTCACCGGCTGTTCCTAAAGTCCGGTGATGCACGGCACATGGATGTCCTTGAACGGACGATCTATAACGGTTTTCTTTCCGGTGTTTCGCTGAGCGGTGACCGGTATTTCTATCCGAACCCCTTGGCGAGTGACGGCCACACGCCGTTTAATCACGGCACCGCTGAGCGGGCGGCCTGGTTTGGCACTTCGTGCTGCCCCGTGAATATCGTCCGGTTTATCCCGTCGGTGCCAGGCATGATCTATGCCGCCAGCGAGGGCGCGGCATGGGTGTCGCTGTATGTTGGCGGCTCTGGCAAAGTTGAAGTCGATGGCCAGGATGTGAAGCTGCGCGTCGGCACGGCTTATCCGTGGAGCGGGCGTGTTGCCATGACCGTCGCGCCGGAAAAGACCTCTGAGTTCGAGGTGAGGATGAGGATCCCTGGGTGGGCCAGGAATGAGGTGATTCCGAGCGATCTCTACAAATATGTAGGCGGCGAAGAGAGCTTGATTACTCTGCGCGTCAACGGCATGCCAGTCGACTATGAGATGGATCGTGGCTACGCTGTGATCAAACGATTCTGGACCCCAGGGGACGAGATTATTCTTGACATGCCGATGGAGGTTAAGCAGGTGGTGAGCCACGAGAACGTCGAGGCGAACACCGGGCGAGTCGCGCTGGAGTTGGGGCCGATCGTCTACTGCTTCGAAGGCGCCGACAACGGCGGGGAAGTCCTCAATTCAGCTTTGGCCGGCGCCGGCTTTAGCACTGTTTACCAGCCCAGCCTGCTCGGTGGTGTATCTGTAATCTCTGCTGCTGCCGCAAGCAAAAGCGCTGACGGAAGCACGACCCAAAGGCAGATGAGGGCGATTCCGTACCACGTCTGGGCGAATCGCGGCGCGAATGAGATGCAGGTCTGGATGCCTGCGTCGCTCGACCTGTTGCCCGATCCAACCACTGCTTCCGCGGCGCGCCTTTCTGCTTCCCATTGCTATTCTGGCGACACTGTTCAGGCCTTGAGTGACGGGCGAGTGCCGAAGTCCTCGGATGACCACGGCATCCCCCGCCTGACGTTTTGGGATCACAAGGGCACCGCGGAATGGCTGCAGTACGACTTCCCATCGCCGGTGACACTCACCGGATCATCGATCTACTGGTTCGATGACACCGGCAAAGGCGGCTGCCGCCTGCCGGAGTCCTGGAAGATGCTCTACTTGAAGGATGGCGAGTGGCACGACCTGCCTGGCCCGTTTGAGGTGGCTAAGGACAAGGCATGCGCTGTCACGTTCCCGGCCGTGCAGGCTGAAGCTCTCAAGATCGAGCTTCAGCTGCAAGACGGCTGGTCTGGTGGGGTCTTGGAGTGGGCAGTCAAGACTGACTAGCGGTAAGGTTTGCCGTTTACGCGAGGCGGCTCTGCCTGGGGTCGCATAGGCGTCCGGGCCTGGTTGAACACGCGATTAAAGATCGCGACCCAGCCGGGCTCGCTGAAAGCCAAGTCGTTCTGCTCGCCGATATCCGAATCAAGATTGTAAATCTCAATCGGCTGGTTCGACCTGTTCTTCACGGCCTTCCATCGGCCGATCCTGGCGGCCTGCATCAGCCCGTTCTCAGCCAGTTCACCTTTGCCCCAGTTATAGAGCTCCCACTCCCAATAGAGATAGGCGTGCTCATCCTGCGCCCCATACGAATTGGACAGAGTTGGCGCAAAAGAGATCCCATCCAATCCTTCCGGCACTTCACCGCCGCCGAGAGCAGCGAATGTCGGCAGGACATCTGGGAAATAAGCCTGGTGATCAGTCACCTGACCAGGTTTGATCACGCCTGGCCACTTCACGATCATGGGCACGCGAATCCCGCCCTCGTAAACATCTCGTTTATGGCCTCGCAGCGGACCGCTGGAATCTAGCGCACCTTCGTAGCGGGCATCTGCCCCGTGGTCTGACAGGAAGAAGACAACGGTGTTGTCAGAGATCTCCAACTCATCCAGCAACGCCAGGACTTCACCTACGTGGCGGTCGACCATCGTGTCAAACGCCGCGACGATCCGCGCCCTCATGGGCAAATCGATGCTGTCCACGTACTTGATCCATGCGGGATCGTCATCTGGCATGATGTAGCCGCCGTGGGGCGGCGTCCAAGCTGCGTACGCCAAAAAAGGCTGATCGCCTGCAGCGCTTTCGCGGATGAACTTCTTGGTCTCTTCGAAGATCAGGTCCGGCGCGAATTGGCGTGTCAGCCCATCCTCGACCCGTGGGAAAGGACCCGCCTGCGAATGGGGATTCTTCTCAAGGAATCCCTTGTTTCCAGGGAGCATCTCCTTTTCGCCATCGCGGATCAGATACTGCGGAACGTGGTAGTGGGCGTGGATCTGGTGGTAGTAGCCGTACCAAGTATCAAATCCCTGCTTCTCGGGAACACCTTCCGTTCCAAGCTCACCCACACCCCACTTGCCAAATCCGCCAGTTCGATATCCCGCGTCCCGCATCACTTCACCGAACGTGATGTCCTCATCCAGCAGCGGAACGCCGCCAGTATTGAGCCTCACAGATGTGTTTCCCATATGTTTACCGGTCAGCAAGGAGCTTCGTGCCGGAGCGCATACAACACACGCGGAATAGGCGTCCGTAAACTTGATCCCGTCGCGGGCGATTGAGTCGATGTTCGGGGTTTCGATCACCTCACTGCCGTAGCTGGAGAGGTCCGCCCAGCCCATGTCATCGACCATGATGAAGACGATGTTCGGCTGTTTCACGGGAGCAGCGAGGACGACGGCAGCGGCTGAGAGCAGCATGGCCTGATTGTGTCTCAAATCACCCGACATAATCGAGTGATGTCCTTTGTTTCAGATGCCCGATTGGTTGAGCTCGTGAAAGAGCACTCGCCCGTGCCGCCTCTTGGTGTGGCGGTGATGGGGAGTTTTGCCCGTGGCGATGAGGACGAATTCAGCGACATCGATGTCGCGGGCATCCATGAACAGGATGAGCACGAACACACGCATCGCGTGGTCTATGAAGCCGGGCGCCTGGTCAGCATCGCAAGCGCTCCCGCCTCGGTGAGTCGTCGTCACATGTCCGATCCGGGCTACGCGATCGCTGCAGTCCCCTCGTACCGGATCATGCGGATTCTGCTAGACACAGATGGGCTGATGGCTCAGCTGAAGAGTGAAGCGCTGGCATTCACGTGGGCGGACATTGCGGAGAAGGCGGACGCGAAGGCATCGCGGGAGATCGCCGATACGGCAGAGGAGGTCCATAAGACTCTGCGCGCGCTCAGCACGCAAAACATCGAGCTTGCCTGCCTGATGGCACATGACTTGACACGGCTGCTGCAAAACTCTGCAGCACTGTACGAGGGTGTCGTTCACGACACGGAGAACCGATTCTACTCCGCAGTCCGAGCCGCGATGGGGGCAGATTCTGAATGGAGCCGACTCCAGCGTGAAGCCAACGGGGAAGTGATCGGCCTTTCCGCGTTCGATCGGTGCGCAAGCGCTCTGTCACTCTACGAAGGGTCATTGGCCCGGTTTTCTGCTCGGATGGACGAAGCTGATCGACAGACTGCCGAGGAGGCGGTCTGCCGGATTAGGGGCTTCCGGGCCGATCACAGCTGAGCAGCTAGAATGTGATTTTTGGGCGGCAGACATCAAAAGGCGTAGAATGGGCGCAATATGAAATTCGTGATCGGTGGAATTGTCGGCGGAGGTGGCGGCTATGGCTATCACCTCTGGAAGAGTGCCCAAAACGCTGGATGAATCAGCTGCACTCAACCGGCGGTGCCGGTTGTCCTCGGCCTTGTGGTCGGAGTTCTCGTTGCAGCGAGTTTGGCCAAGTAGCTGCGGGGTCATTCTGAACCCATCCTTAAGGTCAGCGGACCTAGGGCCCTCAGTGCTCTTGCCCCGGCAGCCCAGGCTTT
Source organism: Fimbriimonadia bacterium (assembly GCA_029824475.1). Taxonomy (GTDB): domain Bacteria; phylum Armatimonadota; class Fimbriimonadia; order Fimbriimonadales; family Fimbriimonadaceae; genus JALGXY01. The sequence goes on from JALGYA010000014.1 coordinate 20,144, forward strand.
CAAAATGCGCCAAGGTACACTCGAATCGTGCCTCAAAAGGGCGATGAGAAGCTTGCGAAATCGGGAGGGTCGAAGGCGTCTATTACGTCAGGACCGACCGCTTCTGCACCTGCAGCATCCTCATCACTGATCGAGGCCATTTCCGAGATTCAGACTCCAAAAGAGCAAGAGCAGCCCATGCCCAAAGACAGCTTTGACTCAGATGTAATCGTTATCGGCGCAGGCCCTGGCGGCTACGTCGCAGCAATCCGCGCAGCACAGCTTGGCGCAACCGTAACCGTCGTCGAAAAAGAGTATTTGGGAGGCACATGCCTCAACTGGGGATGCATCCCCAGCAAAGCTCTGATCGCCAGCACCGAAGCCTATCAGAACGTTCTGCACGCAGACAAGATGGGCGTCAAGATCGACGGCAAAGTCAGCATCGACTTCGACGCGATTGTCAAGCGAAAAGAGAAGGTCGTCACCACCCTGCGGGGCGGCGTCGGCATGCTCTTCAAAAAGAACAAGATCAACCACGTCGAAGGCTTCGCGAAGTTCGTCGACAAGAACACGATCTCGGTTGAAAAGGACGGCAAAAAGACCAAGCTTCGCGCAAAGAACTTCATCCTCGCGATGGGCTCCAGCGTGATCTATCTTCCCGTTCCCGGCCTTGAGGGCGGACAGAAGGAAGGCGTCTGGACCAGCGATGACGCGGTCAACCCGCCCTTCGTTCCCAAGAAGATGCTGATCCTCGGCGGCGGCGCAGTCGGCGTGGAATTCAGCTACGTATTCAACGGCCTCGGCGCTGATGTCACTCTCGTTGAGATGATGCCGACCGTCATCCCCATGATGGACGAGGATCTTGGCAAAGAGCTCGGAAAGCAGCTTAAGAAGCAGGGAGTGGGAGTCAAAGTTGGCGCCTCACTCGACAAGTGCGAAAAGACCAAGAACGGCTGGAAGTGCCACGTCACAACCGGCGGCAAGACTGAGGTTATCGAAGTCGATGTCGTCCTCCTCGGAGTCGGCCGCAAGGCAAACACCGACGGCATGGCCCTTGACAAGATCGGCGTCAAACTGCACCGCAGAGGCGTGGAGATCGTTGATGACAGCCTCAAAACGCACGTCGGAAACATCTACGCAATCGGCGACGTCACAGGCCGTATTCAGCTGGCGCACGTAGCTTCAGCTGAAGGCGTCCGCGTCGCGACAAACATCGTGAAGGGCGAAGCCAAGCAGATGGACTACAAGGCTGTTCCGAACTGTGTTTACACGGTTCCGGAAGTCGCTTCAGTTGGTCTCAGCGAGAGCGAAGCCAAGTCCCAAGGCTACGAAGTTGTCACGGGACGCTTCGACTTCCGCGGCCTAGGCAAGGCGATGGCGACTGGGCACATCGACGGCTTCGTCAAGGTCGTCTGTGAGAAGAAGTACGGCGAAGTTCTCGGCCTCCACATGGTCGGCGCACACGTCACCGACATGATCCCTGAGGGTGTCGCCGCGATCAATCTGGAAGCGACCATCGAGTCGATGATCGACATGATCCACGCTCACCCGACCATGGCGGAAGCGATCCTCGAAGCCTTCGAGGACGCCCACGGCATGGCCATCCACAAGTAAGGGCTTGGATCTGGAACAGCCGGTGACCTAGGTCGCCGGCTGTTATTGTTTAAGGGTCAGTCGACTTCCGGATATCGGTTGTCGAGCCCGCACTCTCTTCCGCCGAAGAACAGCTTGGAAAGCAGCCCCCGGTTCCGCGCAACCAGCCAGTAGCCGGCCATCATGAGCCACACAATAGGCGGCCAGAGGAGCAGACGCCAGGCGGAGGAGCCAGTGAGTGCAAGTGCCGTGATAACGGCGCGGGAGCCCCATACGGCCTGGCCTTCTGGTGTGACCAGCAGCAGCTCTCGACTGCAGCGCTTCAGCCGCTCGTCAGTCATGGGAGGGCGCGGGCAGTTTTGATAGGAGCAGATCTGAAGCTTGCGCTCGGCGTCGCGGCGTCTAATCGCATGGGCTGACGACGAGCACAGACCGCACTCCCCATCCCATATCAGCCAGTGTTTCTCCGCCATCTGCTACTCCATTGTGGTCAAGATTCTCACGAGCCGCCTGAGTCTCTCCAGCTGGTGGTTTTGCTCTATCCAGGCCTCCCGCGCGGCCTTCATGCTGACCTGCGCGAAGGAGACCAATTGCCCCGGTCGAAGCTGGCCCACCTTATCAAGATCGGCTTGGATCACCACCCCGACCTTGCGATATCCGCCGACTGTCGGTCCGTCCGGGCCGTGCACCAGCAGCCCTCCCTCAATGGCCTGGATCGCGCCAGGGACGCTCGGCTCACTTTGGCCCGCGTCGGTGTTGAGAGTCGGCCCACCGGTGAGCCTGAGCCCGATGCGATTGATCTCGTTCGCGACTGTGAACTCGTGGCCGTGAAGATCTTCGGACAGAGGAATGTACCGGAGCTGGCCACGCCTCAAGGACTGCTGACGTGCGATTCTCCTTCGCCCTTCCCAGCTCTTCTCCACAGACTCACAAGTCAGCGTATCGTCATTGAATGTAATCCTGTCGGCCCCAGCCAGATAGACCCTCATTCCTGCCTTGCCCGCAGATATCCTCAGCTCTTGCCCAGGCGTAACCTGCCTCACAAAGGGCCGAGGGGTCTCCTTGCCGTCAACTTGGACCGTACAGTCCATCCCGACGATGGAGAGCATGCCCTCCTCTTCGCAGATAGCGGTGAGAAACGGCTGATCCCCAAAGGCTGTCGTGGCCACTTCCAGGCACTCTGCGTCAACGTCCGCTCCGACGACCGCAGCCGCAAGCAGCCGACTCTCTCGATCGAATGCACCCCCTGGCGGTACGCCAAATTTCCGAAGCCCTGGCATTGGCTGGCCCTGCAGCGAAGCGGTGCCCCAGAGCTGAGTGATGCGCAGCCTCAAGCACGCACCTCAAACCCATCGTCTTCGAGGGCAGCTCGGACCATCTTGGCCATTTCGAGGCAGCCGGGCGTGTCGCCGTGAACACAGAGTGAATCGACGTCGTGAGCGAGGCGCCGCGCCTGATCGAGGATCTCCTTTTCGTCAGATAGGACCGCACCGGGCTTCGAGCGATCTATCAGTGTTCCGTCCTCCTCATGTCCTCTGTCGATGAAGCCCTCCTTGATCAGTTCAACTCCTGCTGAGCGGGCCGTGAAGACGTGGATGCTGCCAGGGAAGCCCATGAGCGGAAGCCCCGCTTTGACCAGTACCGCAGTGAGCACAGACGCGTGGTTCGATTCCGCGAGGGACTGGTGATACAGAGCACCATGCGGCTTGACATACTCCGCTTTGCCACGAAGGTGATCAAGCTGCGCAAGGATAAGCTGGAAGAGCTTGTCCCGGTCTGCGGGTGAGACTACGGCCTGGCGTCGTCGCCCCATGCCTTCTCGGTCGTCGTAGCCAGGATGTGCGCCAACCCGAACGTGCCTGCGCCTGCAGAGGGTCAGAATCTCTCTGGACAGCTCCGGTGAGCCGGCGTGAACGCCGCAGCAGATGTTCGCACTGGTGACGACTTCGAGCAGCTGGGCGTCAAATTCAAATCCCTCGGCGAGGTCGACATTTATATCGATGACTTTCATAGTCGCCTCCCTTCTAGCTCGTCAAAGGCTGCCGAGGTGATCACCCGGAATTTGACCGTGTCGCCTGCTCGGATGGGGAAGTAGCCTTCGTCCGGCTCAACAATGGTCAAAGGTGTCCGCCCGATCAGGTTCCATCCGCCCGGCCTCTCCAGAGGATAGATCCGCGCCTGCGTAGCAGCAAAGGCGACGGTTCCAGGCAAAATCCGATTCCTTGGTGATGCAATCCTCGGCAGCCGCTCCAAGGGCGCAGGGATCGGGCCTAAAAACGGGAAACCAGGGCAAAAACCGACTGCCTGGCACGTGTACTCCCAGTTCGTGAAAATCTCAACGAGATTTTCAGCGGAAA
>JALGYA010000186.1 GCA_029824475.1 Fimbriimonadia bacterium
GGCTTCGTGATCAGTAGAGTCGTATTGAGGAGCCCGAAAGAACTTGCGGAGGTTTTTGGTTCCAGGACATCGGGTTATCAGGTCTTGGATGCCCCGGAAAGCGAGTTTGAAGTTGAACTAACGACTGCATCCATCGGAGGATCGAGTGTGACCTCACTTAGATCTACGGTCACGATCGAAACTGACTTTGCTGCGCAGGGAAACCTCTATTCGGTTGGAATCGTGGAGTCCGGAAGATCCAAGGCCTGGGTAGGTGACGCCGAGAATTCTCATCACGTAGGTGAGTGCGTGATTACCTCGCCGGGGCTGGAGATCCGCCAACGCGTGGAGCCACTTTTGGCTACGACAGTACAGGTGAACGGACTGCTCCTCGAGTACGAGTTAGCGCGCCGTGAGGCGCCTATCGCAGGAAATCCATTCTATCTCAAGGTGGACGGGGTTGAAGCTGAGGCATTGATGCAGCTGATCTCGTGCCTTGTCGCTTCTGTACGAGAAGGAACGGAAGGGCTTTTCACTGGATCAGCGGCAACTTACATGGAGGAGGCCTTGGTCTTGGCGACAGTTGACTCGATCGTCGGACGCGGGTCTGTTCCTGAGAGCCTACGAGCACGGGCCCATCGCCCTTACGTTTTGAAGGCCCAGCTCTGGATGGAGAGCAATCTCAGCAAGCCAGTGCGGATCGAAGACATAGCAGCCCACGTAGATGTTTCAGTTCGTGGCCTGCAGCAAGCCTTCCGAGAAACCATTGGAACCACGCCGATGTCTTATCTGGATGTTCGTAGATACTTCCGATTGCGAGAGCGCCTCCAGCAAGGCGACAGGGAGAGCACGGTTGCCAGTGCAGGGGCTGACTGCGGTCTCATGCATCAAGGCCGCTTGGCAAAAAAGTACTTTGAGATGTTCGGCGAGCATCCTTCCGAAGTGTTGAAGCGCGCAAAGCTTAGGCAGGGTCTAACCTAGCGGCCTCCTGCGTGTCTCGGCGCGGTAGTTTCCTATCCGATAAAGGCTCCATGAGGCCGAATACGGATAAGCCGTAAAGCCAAATCACGACAATTTTTTGCGCTTTTTGGATCGTTCTCCAATCGGTCCATTTGTATACTGGACAAGGCGTCGCCTTGAATTCGATCTTGGCCGCCAACGGAGTTGAGGGACATTGTTTGACCAATTAGAGATGAGTCTGGTGGCTCAAGTCGGAGCTGAAACAGCTGCGGAAGCACCAGTCTTTGATGGCCTGAGCACCATGTGGGTGCTTCTCGCTGCAATTCTTGTTTTCTTTATGCAGGCTGGCTTCAGCATGGTGGAAGCGGGCCTTATCAGGACAAAGAACGCTGCCAACGTTCTGATGAAGAACCTGATCGACTTTTCACTTGCAGCCCTGGCGTTCTATGCAATCGGCTACGCGATCATGTACGGCACGGGCAACTCGATCGTGGGAACCACCGGATGGTTCCTCAGTGGCCTTGACCCGTCCGTAGACGGTCTGCCGATTGAGGCCTTCTGGCTATTCCAGGCCGTCTTCGCTGGAACGACGGCAACAATCGTCTCAGGTGCAGTTGCAGAACGAATGAAGTTTGGCGCGTACCTCATGTACTCATTCATGATCACAGCCCTGGTCTATCCAGTGGCTGGACATTGGGTCTGGGGCGGCGGTTGGCTCTCTGAAATGGGCTTCCATGACTTTGCTGGTTCAACCGTCGTTCATGCAGTGGGTGGTGCTGCGGCACTGGTCGGTGCCTGGATGGTCGGGCCAAGAATCGGCAGATTCAATAAAGACGGCTCTTCGAACGTTATCAACGGCCACAGCATGCCGCTGGTAGCTGTCGGTACGTTCATTCTCTGGTTTGGTTGGTACGGCTTCAACGCTGGGTCGACGCTCGGTTTTGGTGAACCGGACGTGGTTGCCAGAGTCGCGATGAATACGACGCTGGCACCTGCGATGGGTGTGATTCTCGCATTAGTAGTGTCCTGGATGAAGTACGGCAAGACCGACCTAACACTGGCCCTGAATGGTGCTCTCGCCGGATTGGTCGGCATCACGGCTCCTTGTGCTGCGGTCAATTCCGGCGGCGCAATCGTCATTGGCGCTGTCTCCGGAATCTTGGTTGTCCTAGGCATCGGCTGGCTCAACAAGATTCGAGTCGACGACCCTGTCGGCGCGATTCCTGTTCACGGCCTCTGCGGAATCTGGGGCACACTTGCTGTCGGACTCTTCGGCTATGAAGCGTTTGGAGCTAACAGTGACGGCCTGCTTGTTGGCGGTTCGGCGAGCGCGTTGGGCGTCCAGGCTATCGGCACATTCTCGATCGTCGCATTTACCATCGCAGCGATGTGGGTGGTCTTCAAGATCATCAAATCGGTAGTAGGCCTCAGGGTTAGCGAAGAGTGTGAGATCAAAGGCATCGACACTGAAGAACATGGTCTTGAAGCATACGGAGGCTTCCAGATCTTCGACGCGGAGTAAAGGAGACAGCAGAAATGAAACTACTCACAGTTGTACTGAGACCCGAGCAGCTTCCTGCAGTCAAGCAGGCTCTGTTCGATGTCGAGATTCGACACATGACGGCGGTTCCCGTTTTGGGAACTGCCTCGGCAACTGAGCAATCGATGTATCGAGGCGTGCGCCACGAGATTTCGTTGTTCAAGCGACTGCGGCTGGAGCTGGCCCTTAACGATCACAAAGTTGAGACAGCAATGGAGGCAATCGCCAAAGGTGCCAATGAAACTGGCGGCTTTGGAAAGATTTTCGTGACTGAACTGGTGGACACGATGACAATCTTCTCCGGTGAGCGTGGAGAACGCACCCTTAAATAGGAGCTGATGGTGAGCGACGCACTTGGGCCAAAGGATGTACTTGGCCAGATCAAAGACGATCAGATCGAATTTGTCGACTTCAAATTTGTTGACATCTTCGGAATGCTGCAGCATGTAACGGCTGCAGCAGACACCGTCAGTGAGACGACATTCAACCGGGGAATCGGCTTCGATGGCTCGTCGGTTCGTGGTTTCCAGAACATCAACGAGAGCGACATGATCCTGATGCCGGACCCGGAATCAGCGTTCATCGACCCATTCTTCGATCGGCCCGTTCTCTCGATGTTCTGCGACGTGATTGACCCCCGCGGGATGACGCCGTACACGCGTGATCCTCGAGGCGTTGCAAGGCGAGCTGAACGCCTGCTGCGATCAGAAGGCATTGCCGATACGGCGAATTTGGGACCCGAACTGGAGTTCTTCATATTCGACAGCGTCAGCTTCAGCCAGGAGACGCAGCATGGCTACTACTTCTTGAACAGTGATTCTGCTTCTTGGAACACAGGACTGCAGGACGACATCAATCGCGGCCATCAGGCAGCGGTGAAGCAGGCGTATTTTGCAGCTCCGCCCGTTGACAATTATCACAACCTGCGCTCAGATATCGCTCAGATGCTGCGCCAGTGCGGACTGTCGCCAGAGCTTCATCACCACGAGGTAGGTGCAGCGGGGCAGTGCGAGATTGGGTTCCGGTTCGGCCCACTGAAGCATCAGGCCGATGCCGCGACGAAGTACAAGTACATCGTCAAGAACATGGTCTCAAAACTTGGCAAGACGGCAACCTTCATGCCCAAGCCATTGCTGGGCGAGAATGGGTCAGGGATGCACGTGAACGTGAGCCTGGAGAAGCAGGGTCAGAACCTCTTCTACGATCCTAATGGCTCGTACGCCGAGCTGAGTCAGATGGCTATCCACTTTGTGGGTGGCGTGCTCAAGCATGCGCGGTCCGTCTGTGCATTCACGAACCCAACGACCAACTCCTACAGGAGACTGGTTCCGGGCTATGAGGCACCGATGACTCTGGTCTATTCCAGCCGGAATCGAAGTGCGAGCGTCCGTGTGCCGGAGACGGCCGGTGAGAACAGAGCGAAGCGGATTGAATTCCGGACGCCTGACCCCTCAGCCAATCCGTATCTCGCTTTCTCAGCGGTCTTGATGGCGGGGATTGACGGCATCCGCAATGAGATCGAGCCGCCACCACCGCTTGAGGAAGACATCTTCGAGATGATTGAGGCTGATGAGGCGGGTCATATCCGCAGCGCCCCAGCATCATTAGAAGAGGCGATCAATGCTCTTGAAGCCGATCATGAATTCTTGGTCAAGGATGGCGTCTTCACTCCAGACATGGTCCAGACCTGGATCGACTACAAGCGTGCGAACGAAATCGACTACGTGCGGATCAAGCCGCACCCTGCGGAATTCGAGCTCTACTACAACTCCTAGTTCAAGAGGGGAGGCCGTTTCGGCCTTCCCTCAGAACTTGTAGCTCATGTTGATATTGAAGCGGTAGTGCCACTTGTCGTCGCCGCCCTCGGCCAGTGCCGAACCGTAATTCGGGCCGATCCAAGGGTGGTTCTTTCCTAATGCGAGGTCGACGAAGAACAGAGAATTCCCTCTCACGAACATCGCTCCAAGCACGTTCTGATACGAGTCCTTGTAGTCGGCCTCATCCTTTGTCATCACGCTGAAGTTGTTGTAGTACGTGACTGAATCGACTGGTCCGCCTTCGTAAGTGACCGTCTTGGCGATGTTCGCCGAGTAGATCCAGCCGTACGACGCCACTTTGTAAGGGAAGTCATATGCCCCGTAAACCGCTCGTCCTGTCCTTCTGGGTTTCGCAGATCATTTCCGTAGCGGATCGCCTGAAACTGTGTGTTGAAGTCTCCGTGGTCGATTTTGGCGTGTGCGGCCATGGCGAACCGTTCGCCGTAGAGGTCTGTTGTCGAGTTGTAGAGCCGCCCCATCTCGGCCGAGATGCCGAGGGTCGTATTACTCGCAACCTTGTTTTCGTACCGAAGATTGAGCTGCCCTCGTTCCTCGTTTCGGCGTGGACCGGCGAGGCCGCCAAGCTCAGAAGTGTCCGCATGGGAGATGTCGTATGAGTACCGAGTGCTGTCACGGCTGCTTCCGTGGAAACTGCCTTCATCAGCAAAAAAGTAGCCGATGTTGATGGTCTCATTGCCGCGGGTCTGGTTGTAGAGCAGGCCAGACTCAATGTCGTCTTCCATGCCCGCGTAGAACGGCAGATTGAAGAACCAACTGTGAGAGCCGTACGGAAGCAGACCGAAGGGCTTAGCGTGTAGTCCTGCTCTGATTTCTCCGTCTGCGAGAGGGTGGGTGATGTAGGCGTATCTAGCCAGATTGTAGCTTTCATACAACCTATATTGGATAGACACGCCCCAGTCTCCGGTCTGCCCGCTGACGTCAAAGTTGAAGACCTCAAAGTCGATATCTAAGCGTGAACCTGGGTCGTCCTTGATCCAAGACTTCACAAAGGCGTTGAGGCGGAGAACCCCGCCAATCTTCAGTTCTGCATCAGGTTTGCTGGTCTTGGAGCCCTCGTCAGCAACGAGTTCGCCTGCCGCATAGCTTCCACTTGAAAGAATCGCGATACCGGCTAAAGTTGACACGGCTCTTAAACTGAACATGACGCGTGCATCTTACCGGTCGGCTTTTGGAAAGGCATCGTGTAGACTCAACTTGGCTGGCCGCGAGAGTGGCCTGGCTGAGGGCTTTAGTGAAAGAGAGATCGACGCCGAGCGGGCAACTGATGCGACGAGCATGGCTTCTCTGTACGACAGTTGTCCTCATTGCTGCCCTTGCGGTTGCTGCCGCAACCCAGACGGATCCACTCACAGAAGAACAGCGTCAATGGCTGGCCGATCATCAGCCTATTCGGCTCGCCCCTACGCCGGAATACCAGCCGACAGAGTACTTCGTTGACGGCGAATATGTCGGGATCACTGCCGACATCATGAAGCTCCTTGAAGAGCGATTGGGCATCGAATTTGAGATCGTTGAGAACGAGACCTTCTCCCAGAACTTAGAGGGCATCCAGTTCGACCAAATTGATGTCATGTCGCTCGCGGCGAAGACCGAAGATAGAGAGGCATTTCTGCTATGGACTGAACTCTACATGGTCTATCCAGCCGTTATTCTGGTCCGGAACACCATGGAGGGAACCTACTCCATGTCCGACTTCAACGGAAAGAGAGTTGCTGTCCCAGATGGCTGGGCCGCC
>JALGYA010000015.1 GCA_029824475.1 Fimbriimonadia bacterium
TGGGGGGATTGTGAGCTCCGTCAAGTCATAGCTGGGCTTGCGGATCACTTGCTCCTCGCCAAAGTCTCGGTTGAGTTCGTGGGGGGCATCGGTGATCTTCTCTGGATGGGTGGAGATCTCAGCGTAGAGTCCACCCCAGATCTGCAGGTGCCTGTTGAGCAGCGCCTTCTCGTCTCGACCGGGAGGGAGGCCTTCTCGTCGGAGTTTATCTGCGTCGATCGGGAGCTCCCAGACATCGTCAGAGCGCATTACTTCGATTCCGCCGTGCAGGTCCAGGTTGCGGCCAATGGCGAGACCCATGTAGAAGTCCCCTCGCATTGAAGTCACGACATCGAGACTGAATCTGGATGCGGTAAGTTCCGTTTTGAGCTGGCGCAGGTTGTCGGGCTGGTCACTCCAGATTGAGCCAATTGTCTCAGCCCCTGCCAGGGCGATCGAGTTGATCGCCGAGCCGACTAGGAAGCCGATAATAGTCGGGCTTGTCGAGAGGTGCTCGCCTAGTCTGCGGGTGGCGAGGAGGTCTGCTAGGGCTGCCTCTGTGTCGCCATTCTTGGCACTTTGAACCGCTCGCGCTGACAGCAGCTTGCTTGCATTCTTGAGCAGTGCGTACTCGGGGAACTTCGTGTATGCGCCCTGGTCGTAGTCGTGGTCGATGAACCAGCCGGAGAACTTGGATGCCTCTGCGATTTCGTCCAAGTCGGTTTGGTGGTTTGCAATGAGCTGGATAGTCTCTTCAGAAGGAGTCAGGATCGGCCCCTCCAGACCAGACGGCATCTCCTGGATGAGGGGGATGATGACCAGGGCGGCATTCACTTCGTCGGGCACTCGGAGATCGGCCTCAAGTTCATCTTGGGTCAGAGGAAGGCCGGCAGCCTTGGCTGCGGCGTATGAGGCCTCAATCTGGCCTGCTGACCGGGCCATATCGGGGTCGAGTTTGCCTTTTGACCATGCGATGGCCAAGACCGCTGCGATTGCCGCGAATGCTGCGATGGCGATCACTACGATGGTCGTCGCTTTTCCATCTGTCCCTTTCACAGCTTTATGTTACAGGATTGGATATCGATTGGATGCCCCAAGAACCTCCTCCCCCTAACCCCCTCCCCCATTTCGCTTCGCAAGAATGGGGGAGGGGGGACCAATCTTATGAACTGAGAGAATTGGGACACAGAAGAAGATCGGTGATTGGTCCCTCTCCCTCGAACGAGGGGGAGGCTAGGAGGGGGACAGACAAATCTTGCGTCTTCAAGCCGAAACAATGGGCTGGCACCGGAATACGCTTCGCTCTTGGCCCCCTCCCTAACCCTCCCCCTGCTTCGCAAGGAGAGGGAACCAGAAAAGAGACGGAAAGGAATTGCTGAGCTGATCACAGAGCCGCGCTTCTGCGCCATCTTGAACGCGATCATTGTTGACCGGCTGATGAGAGGAACACGCTGAGCTTTTGTGTCAAAAGTGTGTCAGCCGACATTGGAGTGAACCTGTGATCTTGGCGATTTAGGTTCAAAGGATGGTCGAGGAGGCGGGATTCGAACCCGCGGCCTTCTGCTCCCAAAGCAGACGCGCTGCCAAGCTGCGCCACTCCTCGACGGAGGATTGATTGTACACCCTTGAAAGAGGCGGGCGGGCCGTGCGGCGGATCGCCGCACGGCCTGCTGAGCCTAATTGTCTTCGCAGCAGTCTTCTTCGGCGAAAAGAGCAGGATCAGGGGTTCGGTAGGCGAGGGAGACGCCGACCTGGAAGCCGCCAGGAACGGAGCCGCGTGTGACAGGCACACGGGCCATAGCGTCGTCGCCCAAGGGGGCAACGGCTGGGCCGGTTGAGCCGCCAGCGTTCGAATAGTCGAGGTGGACTTCGAAGTCGCTCGCCTCGCCGCCTGTCTGGAGCACGAGAAGGGCTACCACCTCACTGCAGTCAACCAGAAGAGTCGCTTTGGAGCCTGCGGGGCCGGAAACGGGATCCAGCGTCGTATTGATCGCGGCTGACCGGATGCCGATCTCTTCCTGGGCAATCCTCAGACCATCGGGATCACGTGCCGTCAGCTTTGCGTTGGTGACGTCGCCTTTGATGTCGCCGAATTTGACGTAGCCAGCTCGGACCGTGGTGCCGTCGCCAACTTCAAAGAAGGTGCTTCCTGCGTTGGAAGTACCAGGCGTGTCGATCGAGAAGGTTGTGCCTTTGGGGAAGTTTCCTTCCACAACGAGGTTCTGAGGGCGAGAGCCGATCAGGGTCATTGTTCGGGAGGGGATTCCATCTGGAGAGAAGCGGGTGAAGCCGCTGGTCGACTCAGCCGGAGGCAGGTTCGATGGAGCATTGAAGTCAGGAGAATTGCCGCTGAATCCGTCGTCAAACTCCCATTCCGTGCCCTCAAATGGGTCACCGGGGAGGATTGTCTCAAGCGGCACGGGCGCAAATGGTGAGCGATCTATATGCGCTGTCAGGACGGTCACGCCAGTTACGGTCTGGACGATGATCGGCCCAGTTTCGTCGGGATCGATGTCCGTGCGCTCGCCGGGATCGACCGTTGTCTCACCGGTGGCGGTGGCCACGATGAGCGGCTGGCCGAGCGGGTTGGTGAACTGGATCTGCTCCCCCGGCTCTGGATCGATGTAGAACTTCGTCTTGCCCTTGTCTGGCGGCGGGTCGTCGCTGTGAGGGTTTGGTGTGATTGTGGCCCTTGGCGCGCACTTGCAGGTCAGCTGTGAAGTCTTGCTGAGCGGCGCGTCTTGAGCAACCTCATAAGTTGCGAGCTGGACGTCCATCGGCTGTCCGACAAATCTAGCAGCTCCGGTCAGAACGAGTTCTCCGCTCGGGGTGACGCCGTGGCCTCCGCCTGCGGTCCATGACTGGCTGTAGTAGTCCTGTTCGAAGATCTGGAGGATCAGGCGAACTTCGTACTCTTTCGTGCCGAATGTCCAAGTCTCTTTCGTGCAGGGGTTCGAGTTGAAGTGATTGAGATTGATGCTCGTCGATCCGCTGACCGAACCGGATACAGCGATGGAAATGCTGGAGCTGAGCGAGCGTGATTCGCTGTTGCCAACTGTCGCGGAGGAGGAGATTCCGCCAGTGAACGGGCCCGAAGAGGCTCCCACGTTTGCGGAGACAGTGGCAGATGCCGACCTGGCTCGTTGGAGCGCTCGCGAAACAGTGACTGTTCTGCTTCCTGAAGTCGTGGTGCCGACGTTGACCACGTGCCCTTTCTTGGCGCATGGTTTTGCGCATCCGTTGACGACGCAAGCAGCGCCATGTTTGTGGTTGCCGCTGTGACTGCATTCGAGCGAACAGGTCGTCGCTCCGCGGACAGAACTGCTGCCAGTGGGGCGGGAGTAGACCGACCAGTAGATGTATCGGAGAGTGGCGCGGTAACCGCCTGGAAGTGAGGAATCAGGGGTGACCGATTTGGCCTTGTTCATTGAAGTGTCGAGGAGGGAGTGGCCGTGGCCGTTCGGAGTGGATCCGTGGGGAAGCGGAGGGGAGGCTGTCCCTGCGTATGCTGCTCCTAAAGTGATCGCGGCTGCTGTGATTGTGAGCATTGATCTTTTCTCCATGCCGCTGAGTGCGGCGGTGCAGATTTCTCGCTTTCTTAGAGTACGACACGTCCAGAAGTGTTCCCGTCAAGATTGCCGGGAGGTATTCTGCCCGCCTCATGGGACTGAGCTTCCTAGAGGCAGAAAGGGCTCTTGCCAGGTTCAAAAACCGGGGCTGGCGGCTGGGCGTCGATCGGATGGAGGAGTTTTGCAGACGCCTAGGTCTGGAGGCCTTCCTCAGCGGTGCGGAGCGGCCACTGGTGATCCATGTTGCCGGGACAAACGGGAAGGGAAGCACTGTCCGGCTCATTCAGTCAATCCTGACCGCACATGGCTTGAAGACCGGCGCCAGCTACAGCCCCTTCGTCGAGACCGTAAGGGAGAGATCACAGGTTGATGGAGAGCTGATATCTGAAGAGGAGTTCGCGCGGATAACCGAACTGCTTTTGGCAGCTGGAGAGGGGATGGAAGAGACCGACTTTGGCGGGCCGACTGAATTCGAGATGAAAACGGCCATGGGCTTCCTCCATTGGCGTGATGCGGCTGTTGATGCGATTGTTGTCGAGACCGGCCTTGGCGGGCGCCTGGACGCGACTAATGTGGTCGTGCCTGACGTCAGTGTGATTACAAGCATCGGGCTTGATCACACGGAGTACTTGGGCAGTCGGCTGCAGGACATCGCATTTGAGAAGGCTGGGATCATAAAGTCTGGTGCGCCCTGTGTGATGGGCCGGCTTGAAGCAGATGCCGCTGGCGTGATCCGAGATGCCTGTGGTGACCGAGGCTGCAGTCTGTTTGAATTCGGAACGAACTTCGGCTGGTTGGCCAACGGGAGTGAATTCGACGTGAGGACGGCCGAAATGAAATACAGGGGCCTGACTTGTGGGCTGGAGGGCCGCATCCAGCACGAGAACGCGGCGGTGGCGATCATGGCCTGTGAGGCAGCTGAAATCTGCCTTGATCCGGCTCTCGTTAGTGAAGCGCTGGCATCAGCACGACTGCCGGGGCGGATGGAGAGGGTGATCTATGAAGATCGCGAAGTGCTCCTTGATGGTGCTCACAATGCGGAGGCAGCCGTCTACCTGGCTGAGTCACTGCGCGATGAGGAGAGAGACATCTGCTGGATCTGTGGGTTCATGCAGGGGCATGATGCGGCGGCGTTTCTTGAGCCGATCAGCAGACTGGGCGGGAGGCTGATTCTTACTTGGGCTTTCGGAGATCGGGGCCAAGACCCTCACGATGTCCTGAAGACCGTTCCAATGGGCTTTTCAGACGTTGCCGTTCAGGAAAAGCCAAGCCGCGCACTCGCAGCTGCAGGGGATCACCATGGCCTGATCGTGGTTACGGGCAGCTTCTATCTAGTCGGCAGGCTTAGCCAAGACGCCGGGCTTAGCCCTCGCGCATGACGCAGTCAATGATCACGTCTTTAATGCCGACTCTTTGGTGAAGGATTCGGCCTATGAGTTCGATTTCCGCGCGGAGATCGGTGGGGCCGCCTTTGACGGGGATGATGACGCCTCTGACGTAGGCGATGCCGTGTGTCACGCGGAGGTCCGCGTGTGTGACATCAATCATTCGACGATTGAACTCTCGCCTCAGGGTTTTAGTGGCCCTGACGTCATTGGGGTCAGCCATCTGTTAAGAGTTTAGCAAATAAAAATAGGCCGAAGGCATGATGCCCTCGACCTATTTGTCTTTGCAGCAGCTTGTTGCTACTCTTTTGTCATCTCGTCCGAGTGATCAGGTGCGGGAGCCGGGGTCGGCTCTGCAGATGACTCAGCTTCGATTGAAGGAGCTGCATCCATCGGCTCGCTCGGCATTCCGTCAGCCATTGATCCTCGTTTGGACCAGTAGATGGCGACGCCAAGCGCAGCAGCTGCACCGAGAGTGATAATGATCAGTTTGCTGTCTGCCATCGGCATGATAACCGCGGGAGCGAGCAGCAGGGCGACCAGGTTCATCACCTTGATGAGCGGGTTGAGTGCTGGACCAGCTGTATCCTTGAACGGATCGCCGACGGTGTCGCAGACGATGGCAGCCTTGTGTGCCTCCGTACCCTTGCCGCCGTGCAGGCCGTCTTCAATCAGCTTCTTGGCGTTGTCCCAGAGTCCGCCAGAGTTGGCGAGCATAACAGCCATGAGCTGACCGGAGACAATCGAGCCGGCGAGGAATCCGCCAAGCGCTTGTGCACCGACCAGGCTGTATTCAGCACCGGCGATCACCGTTGTTGGTTTGCCGATGGAGAATCCAAAGGCGACCAGAACGGGGAAGGCGATGGCGAGGATGCCAGGTCCGAGCAGCTCTCGCTGAGCAGCCGCGGTAACGATGGCGACGCAGCGGCCGTAGTCAGGCTTGCTGGTGCCGGCCATGATGCCCGGATCGTTGCGGAACTGAGCTCTAACCTCGTTGATCAGCTCGAAGGCCGATCGGCCAACAGCGTTGATCGAGAATGCCGAGAAGAGGTACGGGGCCGCACCACCAATCAACAGTCCGAGGAAGATCTCAGGCACATCGAGCGACATGCCAAGCGTTGTGAGCTTGGATGTGTCGACGAAGGCGTGGAACAGAGCGACGGCAGCGACGACTGCAGTTGCAATCGCGAAGCCCTTCGTCAGAGCCTTAGTCGTGTTGCCTGCAGCATCGAGCAGTTGAACAGCGCGAGCGCCGTCCGGGTTGTCTTCAGCAGCGCCAGACATCTCGAAGACGCCCTGAGCGTTGTCGGAGATCGGGCCGAATGTATCCATGGCAAGGATGTAGCCGGTGGTGGTCAGAAGACCGAGACCGACAAGCGCGATGCCATAGAAGCTGAGCAGATATCCGCCAAAGACGGCCGCAGGGAAGATCACCAGCGGACCGATAAGACATATAACGATCGCGAAGACACTGAATACTGCTGATTCTTTGCCGTACGCGAATCCTGTGATGATCATCGGTGCAGGACCAGCGGAAGAGATGTGAGCCACTTCCTGGACCGGCTTCCGGTGAAGACCAACGTAGTAGTCAGTGAGCGCCTCAAAGGCGAACGCCATGATGATGCCGAAGACGATGCAGAGAAGGAAGCGCCACCACGGAACATCCTGGTGCTCGACCTTAGCCATGCCCATCGAGTGCTCGACGGGAGCAGGGACGGCGGAGTGGAAGCCTTCGATCTCTTCTCTCAGAGCAGCGGCTTCTTCAGATTTGCCTTCCTGCTCAAGCGTGAAGACATCAGACTGCTTCGACTGCTGAGCCTCTGCCTCATTGGCGCGCTCAGTTTCGATGGCGGTCATCTCTTCCACGCTCAGCTTGTAGTAGCCGATCGGTTGGAGGCTGACGGCTTCTCGGCCGAACACTTCATGTGCCTTGGGAATGTGGATTTCCAGGTCTTCAGCGGGTGCTGCCGTGACGGGGGAAGGAGCGGCCTCTTCCTCTACGGGAGCGGCTTGTTCTTCATCTGTGCCTTCTGCATTTTCTTCCTGCCCCTCTTCCTGAGGTCGTGGGGAAGGCGAGCCTGCTGCTGTGTCATCAGAATCAGCAGCTGTGTCATCCGACTCAGCGGAGCTTGAAGACGGAGCGTTCAGGTCCTCAGCGGTTGAGCTGAAGCCTGTCACGACGCTGCCCTCAGCGTTTGCGTAGAGATCAACCTTGTAGGCTGCTCTCAGCTTGATATTCGTCTCGTAGCCTGATTGAGCGGCTTGGCCGGCGAACTCTTCAGTGAACTTGTCGAACTCACCCTGGGTCATCGGACCGATGTGAGCCTGCTGCGAGTTTGTTTCACCGCCCTGCGACGTCGAGACGTCTACGGTGAAGACCCGCATATCATTCCAATCGAATGCGTCTTTGAGAGGCTGGAAGGTAGGTGTGAGCGAACCAGTGGTTGAACGGTCCACAACAGCGTAGTCGAGAACCGGATTCTCGCTGTCGAGAGCGATCTTGCTGTAGCCCTTGAGGCCCTTAGTGTCGCTGAGCACATCAGATTCAGCTGCGATAGCTGCTCGGACGGCGGCGAGTCTTTCCAGATCGTCTTTCAGGTCGAGAGCCTTGACATCTTCATGCTCCATCAGGTCCTTCTCAGTGACCATCAGGTAGTTGACATGTTTGTCCTCGGCGATTTCACTGCGAACCTTTTGGATTGCGATCTGGGGAGTGTTGAGGCTCTCCTCAGCGCTGACCAGCTGGTTCGTGGTGATGATGTTCTTGCCGTTGCCGCCCATCATAAAGTAGGCGAGTCCGACTGTGGCGGCGATAGCGATCAGAGCTGAGCCGCGGAAGCCTTTTTGGATCGGCTTGAGCGGGTCGGCATTGACGTCGTCGCTGCCTTTGACCAGGAAGATGCCGATCATCGATGCAACGATGCCGACGCCTCGAGCCATGAGGGCGAAGAGGATCAGTCTGGTCCAAGTCTGAGTGTCGAAGATCGCTGCGGTTGCTGCACCGAGAACGATGGCTGCAACGAGCGTAACTTCGTAGGATTCAAAAATGTCTGCGGCCATGCCGGCGCAGTCGCCGACGTTGTCGCCAACGTTGTCTGCGATCGTTGCGGGGTTGCGCGGATCGTCTTCAGGAATGCCAGCTTCAACTTTACCGACGAGGTCTGCACCGACGTCAGCGGCCTTGGTGAAGATGCCGCCGCCGACTCTCATGAAGAGTGCAGCGAGGGAGCCACCAAATCCGAAGCCGACCAGCAGCTTCATGGCTTCTCCGCCGAAGGCGAGGAAAATAAGCGATGCGCCGATCAGGCCCATGCCGACCGTAACCATGCCGGCCACTGAACCGCTTCGGAAAGCGATTTCGAGGCTGGCCTTCGGGCTCGTGAGGGCTGCGGCTGCAGCACGCATGTTGGCCATAACGGCCATCTTCATGCCAGCGAAGCCTGCGATGTAGGAAGCCGCTACGCCTGCGATGAAACAGACTGACATCCAGCCAGCGAGGCTTGCGCCGTACTGGCCTGAGTACATAAAGTACAGCCCTACAGCGATAACGGCGACGAAGATGGCCATGGTCGAAATCTGCTTCTGCAGATACGCCATCGCACCTTCTGTGATCGCCTGGCCAACTTCCTGCATCTTCTCAGTCCCCATGGACTTTTTCTTGACCCAGCTAAAGACCAGCGCTGCAAAAACGAGCGCGGCAAAGCCAAAGACGAGCGATACGTAGAGGTAGACCTGGTCTGACTTTGTGAGCTCAAGCTGGACGTTCTCGCCACCTGCGGCGAGGGACGCAGCGGGAAGCGCTGTCAGACCGACGATCAATGCGAGCAGGCTAGCAAGCCGTTTTTGCACGGCTGAACCAAGGTTTTGAAAAGCCTTTTTCATTGAATGACATTCCTGATGAAACCGCAAAAGCGGTCAGATGAAACAAGCGGAGGACCGTGAAACGGCCCTCCAATTCACCCCGCATACGATACCCCAGCGCTGGAGGCATATTTGAGGCTTATCAGGAAATCAATTCTCAGTCGTCTTTTGTGACGGAGTAATCGGCTCGTCCGCCAGCCTGGATGATGTCTTTGCTCAGCATATCCGCCTTGCGGAAAGGCACCCTCGTCAGCAGCAGCGACGGCGTGGCTTCCATGATCTCCTTGACCTGGTTTCGATTGAGCGCCAGCATTTTTTGGAGCACAGAAATCATCAGCTCAGTCTTCTTGCCGGGATCGAGGAGGATGAGATCGTACGGGTTGTCGTCGTCGCGAGTCGTGAACTTGTCAAACGTCTCTTTGGCGAGTGGATCATCTTCTCCGGAGATGGGGATGACTCGGTCGCACTCTTCGCAGATGAGGCCCGTGGACTTGTCGCTGTAGAAATTAAGGTGGCTGCAGAAGCCGCAGCGGACTTGATAGACCTGGAGAATTTCGCCGTCGACGATGGGGACCTGGCGGTTGCAGGAGTCGCATCTGACATCGTCGCCCGGGTCTTCGGTGAAGACATTGACCTCTTCACAGAAGGGGCAGATCAGCTCGTGGTACTCGATCTTCTTGGATTCGCGGAGGCTCCAGATGCCGTAGATTACGCCGAGGGGTCCTGCAATGGTGAAGAACCACTTGAAGCCGGCAAAGGCCGCGGATGGGTACGCCCAGCTGAGAATTGCGAACAGAATCAGCACGGCACCAGGCACGAATCCGAAGAATGCACGCTGGTAGTAGATCTCCTTAAGGTTTGTACTGCGCTCGACGGCTGCGGCCTTCTTCTCTTCAGGCTCTTTGGTGGATTCGTTGTCTGCCATTGATGATCCTCAACCAGAACGGACGTTCGGTCCGGTCGAAGAGTATACGGCAGACGCTACCGGAATCGCCAGATCACGTCTGCAGCGCCGGATTGAATTGAACCTGCGCTGTACGTGGCAGCGTGGCCGTCGGCAAAAATAATTGGCGTTCTGCCGTGGTCTTCACCGTCTCGGAAGTAGAGGCCCATGACCGGTTTCAGGTCAGACTGACTGAAGCTCGACAGCTCCTGGACAAGGTCGCGATCCGATGCGAGCGGGACTGCCATTGCGAGGTTGTCGAAGGTGACGTAGTCAGGCCTGCGGAACGTTCCGTTGTCCGCGCCGATCACAAATCCGCGGTACTTCTGTGCGAGCGGGCCGTTGGGTGTTGTCGCGAAAAGGGCAGTTTTTGAAGGTTGGTTCATCAGCCCCAGTCCTGCTGCGCGGTAGAAGGCGGAGCAGTCGAATCGGAGGTCACCAGAAGAGCAGATTCGGCTTGCAGGGAGGCCAAATGTGGAGGAGTAGGCCGTTGTATCGTTCATGCCGATCGCCTGCCAGCTTCTCGTTGCCCAGGAGTCAGCAAATCGTGCAACGTTGGCTCCTGGCGGGATGAAAATGCCCTCGTTCTTGATGTACGGCATCAGCGGCACGGTCCAGATTCGGTTCGGATCGTCGAACGCTGCGTCGTAGTTTGTCGACGGAACGAACATGTCGTCCTGGTCCATGGCATACATCATGACTGCGAGCGAGAGCTGCTTCATCTGGCTCAGGGCTGCGGTCTGTTTTGCAGCCTCTTTTGCCTTCTGGAAGACGGGGAAGAGGATCGCTGCCAGGATCGCGATGATCGCGATCACGACAAGGAGCTCGATGAGGGTGAATGCTCTGCGTTTCATGGTGTGTGTCTGATTGTTGGACTGCTAATTGTCGTCGCCCGACTTCTTGATTTCGATATATCCGGCGTCCTGCTTTTCTTCTTCGGGCTCTTCAGTCTCTTCCTCTGCAGGAGGGTCGAGCGGGCCTTCGAGCGGATCTTCAGGATCTGCGTCCTGATCGATCTCGTGGGCGAACGACTCGCCGCCAGCCGCTTCGGGAGGGCTGATTGGATCTGTGGCCGGAATGAGGAGCGCTTCGCGTTCAGTCTGCTCAAGCGGCGTAAACCCGAAGTTTCTTCCCAGATCGTTGAGCACAGCCCAGGCCGGTTGATTTGCGTAGCTGGCCGTGATTTCGATATCGTCAATGCCAGGCGCTGCCTGGAGCCTGACTCCTGCCTGCTGGGCGATCGACTGGAGCACCGCCATCAAGCTCATACGGGCGGTCTGAATCGTGATGAGCTGTTCAAAGGGCTTGATCGGATCTGGCTGGCCCACGTTGGGATCGATCGACACCGGGTTGATATAAGTGTTCTCGACGAATTCAGGACCCTTCGGATTCGCGACCTCCTGCGTCTGGCCGGAATTGTCAGTGACGGTGGGAGTGTCGTCCGGGTTGAGCCGTGGGTCGAAGTAGTTGATGGCGCCGTAGGTCGCGAAGACCACGGCAGCCATGAGCATCGTCACGGTCGTCGCCATCCAGAACCTGGATGGTGCTTGGTGGATCGGGCCGGTAGATGGGACGAAGTCGTGCTGGACAGCCGTTTTCGGCCTCGCGCCCTTGAGCTGACGGACCATCTTGACCCGCTGGGTCAGTTCGTCCTTGTACTGAGGATATCGCCCAATGAAATCCTCCATCAGCTCCGGCGTGTCGGCTTCGGCTACGTCCCACATGAGGGCGTCGATCTCGTAGGGCAGCTTCACCGGCCGATCTCCTCCTCATATTGGACGCGGAACCGCTCGCGGGCTCGGAACAATCTCGTTTTGGCAGCGTTGGGGCTGCAGCCGATCGATTCTCCGATCTCCTGGAGGCTGAGCTCGTCCCAATAGAAAAGTGTGAGGACCGCGCGGTCCTGGGGGTGCATCTTGTGCAGGGCTGCGCCGACTTCTGGATCGGGTGCTGGCGTGTGGCTTGTGTCCTCGATCCGCTCAGCGGCTTCGGTCAGAGGAACCTGGGCTCTGCTGTGCTTCAGTTTTCGTGCCTGCTGGATCGATCGGTTGACAGAGATTCTGAACAGCCAGGTGGAGAACCGGGCTCGGCGGTCAAATCTGTTGAGCTTGCGGAAGACGAGTGTAAAAATCTCTTGAACGGTGTCTGAGGCCTCGTCCGCGTCGAGCACGATGCCCTTTGCGATGGCATAGACTTTGTCGTTATAGCGGGCATAAAGAGTCTGAAACGCCTCTTCATCGCCTTCCAACACCCTGTCAACTAAGACAAGGTCCTCATCGAACGCGGTCGATCGATGCTGGTCAATAATGCCTGACACCACCTTCTCCTACAGACGCCTTGGAGCGGTCGGCATGTTACCGCCGGGCCAAGTCGTTGGACGGGAGTCCCACTGATAGAGACGGTTCATTGGGGCAGGACAGACTCGTTTTGTGGCTGTTGGCGGTCAGCAAAGCTCTTATCCAGCTGCATCACCGAGGCGAGCGAGAGCAGAGAAAGAAACGCTGCACAGACCATCCACGCTTGGGATTCGCGCTTTCTCAGGAGGGTGAATGCTCCCAATCCGAACAGCACCGCGATGACGGCAGCTCCCGGATACAGGTAGCGGGCTTGAGCCTGGTAGTACTCCATGTTGAACTGGAGGAAGAGGATTTCGACCACCGCATAGAAGGTGATCGTCGTCAGCCAGAAGAGTGGAGCCGGCTTCTCATTCTCTGGCTGGCGCTTGAACACGTTCCAGAGGCCGGTGAACACGAAAAGCAGGAAGATGGCGATGCTGCCCCAATAGAAGCGCATTGCAGCTCCAGCGCCTTGGTGTTCGAGGACGAATATGTCCATGTAGCCGAACACACCAATGAAGCTCATCATTGTCAGTTTCGAGACACCCACAAGGTAGCCGATGAGGCCAAGCCGTTCGATCGAAGGAGCAGCCTTGGGGCTCCCTTCAAAAGCCTCTTTGAATGCGCTCATCGCAAGCGGGTCGCCGTAGAGGCCCTGGTTGCGGAGCCACCAGGGCAGGGCGATCAGGATGGGAACGATCAGAATGGCCGCGTAGATCGCCCAGTTTGGCTTCTCACTCGACTTTT
This sequence comes from Fimbriimonadia bacterium, assembly GCA_029824475.1. GTDB lineage: Bacteria > Armatimonadota > Fimbriimonadia > Fimbriimonadales > Fimbriimonadaceae > JALGXY01. Next base: position 12,821 of record JALGYA010000015.1, read on the forward strand.
TCTTTGTCCAGAAATCAGCGAGAGCCCATATGCCGACAGCTGGCATTAGGGCCAGGGCTGAGGTCTTTGTGAGAAGCCCGAGTCCGATGAAGACGGCAGGAAGCAGGGCAGCTTTGACGGTCCATCCGTCACGCATAGCCTTGGCCATGGTCGCCATGGCCCAAGTGCAGAACAGTATCAGCAGGGGATCGTTGCTGATCGCTGAGCTGAGAGCCACAAACATCGGCATCAATCCGAAGGCGGAGGCTGCGAAAGCAAGGTTCTGTTTGCCCGTCCCCCATAGAGCGAGGAAATAGATGCCAACGATGGTCCCCATGCCGATGAGGATGTTGAGGCCACGGAGCTTGAGCCCACCTGTCCGAATCTCCAGGTCAGCAGCAGTGACCTTGGTCCAGGCTGCGCCGAGGTAGTAATAGAGTGGAGGCTGATGCGCCTGATAGGTCTCATAAAGATCCTCGGCACCAGGCTCCAGAACAGCGAGCCCTCGGCCCTCGGCGATCCGTTTGACGTAGTTGGCGTGCTGCCGCTCGTCCGGTGCGCCGATGTCGTCGACTTCGTAGGCAGCCCCGTGAGTCAGAATCCAGCCGGACTGCCGGTACGGTGTTTTGGCCGCAAATTGGCCTGCAAAAACCAGAAACAGCCCAAGGATGATCCCAAGCGGCCAGAGACTCTTCATTCAGGCTAGTTTATTCGTTTGATAGGATAGAATAGTAGGTAGGAGATTTTTCTCGAGAGGCAAACTACAATGATTTCATTCCTTGCTGCCGCGACAGTCATGGGTATTGCACCCGCCAGCGCTGTCACACACCTCGATTCGTTCGCTTCCGCACTGCACAGTGCACAAGGCCTGACCGCTGAGCTCAACTTGACGGTCATCGGCGGTGGAAAGCGGTCGATGACGATTGCCCTTGCAAAGCCTAATCAGGCACGAATTGAGACCCCCGAGCGGCTGATCGTAGCCGACGGCCAGAACCTGACCGTATACATGAAGAATCAGGACATGTTCTATGTGAAAGAGCAGACTGAAGCTGAACTGCGAACTTTCTTTGATGAGCCAAGCCTGGCAACTTGGCTGGGTTTCTTTGAAAAAGACTCGATGAAGGGATTTGTGGGAGCCAAGAATGGCAAAGACCGCAAGCTGGGAGGCAAGAACTTCCGGACGGTAACGGCCTCCGCAGACAAGACTGGAGAGACCAATGTCACGTTCTTCATCGATCCCTCAGATCGCATGGCGAAGCGTGTGATGTTCGACCAGGACTCCTTCGGCAAGAAGACGAAGAGCATCCTGACCGTGAGCAAAGTTAAGCTTGGCGCTCCGGACATCGGGCTTTTCGCCTTCAATGCACCGGACGGTGTTGAACAGGTTGAAGAGGCTGATTTGATGGCAGGTGTCTGGCTCTATGACTTCGATGAGGGCCTGAGAGCTGCCGAAGTCACCGGCAAGCTGATGATGGTCGACTTCTACACCACCTGGTGCGGCCCCTGCAAGCAGATGGACAAAGAGACTTTCGCCACCGATCGGTTCAAGAAGAAGGCGGAGGACTTCGTCCTGGTTAAGCTCGATGCTGAGGTGGAAGTTGGGCTTGCCAAGAAGTACGACGTCAAGGCCTACCCGACGGTGAAGTTCATCGACAAGAACGGCCACAAAGTTCACGAATTCGTGGGCTACGGCGGCATCGATCACGTGCTCGGAGAGATGGACAAAGCGAAGTCTGCGAAATAAGCCCTGATCTGCAGACAAAAACGGAAAAAGGCCCCCTTTGGCGTGATGCCAGAGGGGGCTTTTTCGGCTTCGGCCCGGTTTTTGCAAGAACTTGGGTCGATTGGCCTCAGTCATACGTTATGAAGAACATGGGCAGGTACTATTCCGCGCGGTCCCGCCCACAGCATCAATTTTGAGCTGGAGAGAGCCCCTTGGCAAAGACAGCTGACCCTGACAAAGCAGCCCAAAAAACTGCACCCAGCCAGACAAGTACTGGCCTCCCCCGTGAAGCCCTCAGCCCTGAGGACTACCACGAGCTGCTGATGCAGCTCTATCTGGCACGGTACTTCGACGTACGCCTGATCAAAGAGAAGAAGCGCGGGCGACTCCGCGGCACTCTCTATTCATCGCACAACCAGGAAGCGATCCTTGTAGGTGCGTTATATGCGTTGAAGTCGACCGACTGGATCAGTCCGATCCACCGCGACATGCCCGCGTTCTTCCTCAAGGACATTAAGGCTGGATGGGACAACCCTGACAGGCTCGGAATGTCGATCGAAGAGGTCTGCTCTCAGGTTTGGGGTCGCGTCGATTCGCCTGGCAGAGCTCGCGACAACTGGTCGCATATCGGCTCCCGGGCCAATAAGATCATCCACTCCACTTCCATGCTGGCCGGCACAATTCCGGTCGCAGCTGGCGTTGTCTATGCCGATCGGCTTGACGGCGGTGACGCAGTGGTCGTGACCTTTAATGGTGAAGGTTCAACATCGCAGGGTGTATTCCACGAGGCTGTGAACTTTGCTGCCGTGCACAAGCTGCCGGTCATTACGATTGTTGAGAACAACCACTGGGCGTTCGGTACGCCGGTGGAGCTTGAGTGTCCCACGCCTGACGTCGCCGACAGAGCCAAGGGATACGGGATTCCCGGGTTCATCGCCGATGGTCAGGATGTACTCGACGTCTACGATAAAGTTTCTATGGCCATCGACCATGCCCGCAGCGGCAAAGGCCCAAGCATTGTGGAATGCAAGACTTTTAGAGCCTACGGCCATGGCGACCATGACGATGACCGAGCCGCTAAGTATCGGCCAGACGATGAGGTTGCGAAGGGACGAAGCAGAGACCCGATTGGGGTTATGAAGAACCAGATGATCGAATCTGGAATGCTGGCCAAGAAGGACGCGATGGCCCATCCTGCTGAAGGCAAAGGGGCTGGAGAGGTCACTGACCACGATTTCCCTGAAAAGGTTGTCAAGTACCTGAGCGCTGGCGTTGACTTTGCTCTGAAGTCGCCGGTTCCGGATGCTGAAGAGGCCCTCAAGTGGGTCTTCGCGGAGGACGAGGACTGATGAGCGCAGCAGCAGAAGCAGCAGTCAAAAAGAATTACCTCACAGGCCTCAAAGAGGCGATGTACGAGGAGATGGAGCGCAATCCTGACCTCATCTGCTTGGGTGAAGACATCGGTCTGCTCGGCGGCGCTTTTGGTGTGACCGACGGGCTGATGGACAAATACGGCAAGGAGCGTGTCATCGACATGCCGATCGCTGAGGCTGCCATCATCGGCGCTGGTGTTGGGATGGCGCTGAACGGCAAGACCGTGATGTGCGAGATGCAGTTCATCGACTTCATCTCCTGCGGTTTTGACCAGATCGTCAATATGGCGGCGACATTCCACTACCGCTCTGCGGGCGAAGTTTCGATCCCGATGGTGATCCGTGGACCCGCTGGCGGCTACGGCGGCGGCGCGCTCTACCACAGCCAGATGAACGAAGCATGGTTCTGCAATTCGCCTGGACTCAAAGTTGTCTGCCCTTCGAACCCGATAGACGCGAAGGGGCTGCTGACGGCGGCTCTGCGCGATCCAAACCCGGTGGTCTTCTACGAGATCAAAGAGCTTTATCGAAATCGCAAGATGGAGCAGGAGCTTGAGACCGGCGATGACTGCATCATTCCACTTGGAGTGGCGCGGATTGCTGAAGTTGGGTCGGACATCACGATTGTCACTTATGGCAACCCGGTGCACTTCTCGCTCAAGGCTGCTGAGAAGCTGAAGGCTCAAGGGTATTCGGCGGAAGTGATCGATCTTCGTTCGCTGGTGCCGCTTGATGAGGACACGATTCTGGAGTCGCTTTCCAAGACTAATCGGCTGCTTGTTGTGAACGAAGCGCCGATGACCTGCGGTTTTGCAGGTGAAGTCATGGCGAGAATGGGACGCAAGGGCTTTGAACTGCTCGATGCACCTCCAGCTCGTGTAACCCGCACAGACACTCCGGTTCCGTGGGCGAAGCCTCTGGAATCGACGGTGCTGCCTTCGGTGGACGACATCGTCAACTCCGCTCTTGAATTGATTCGCTATTGAAGCGACCTTAACGGACCATCGGCTATTCTTGTAGCCGATGGTTTTTTTTGCGCCTGCCCTTCTCGCTTTCCAGCCGGACCTGGTCGTGCCGACCGCTGGCATGGTGATCAGCGAGTCTGTAGTCTTTGCTCCAGGCGAGTACGTGCTCGATGGCGGCAAGAACGATTGGGCGAGCCCGGCCATCACCATTGAAGGCAGCGGGATTACCGTCGATTTCAACGGGGCGGTGATCCGGTGTTCATCTGCTGAAATAGAGCCCAACGAGCGGGAAGGTGTTGGCGTCTTGGTCACGGGAAAGAACTCGATTATCCGCGGGGCGAACGTGCACGGTGCGAAGGTTGGGCTCCTGGCCAGGGATGCCGACGGCCTTAAGATCCTTGACTCGGACTTTTCGTACAACTGGAAGCAGCTCCTCGGCTCAACTCCTGAAAGGGAAGACCCCGCCGACTGGATGAGCTATCACCAGAACGAAGAGGATGAATGGCTCCGCTTTGGAGCTGGCATCTACCTGGACGACTGCGACGGCGCGCAGGTTAAGCGGACCAAGATTGTCGGGGGCCAGAACGGGCTGCTGATGACCGAGACCGACTCGTCGCTCGTGATGGACTGCAATTTCTCTTTTTTGAGCTCTCTCGGGATCGGGATGTACCGCAGCTCGCTCAACAAGATCATGCATAACCGGATCGACTGGTGCGTGCGGGGCTTTAGCTATCAGGTCTACAACCGAGGTCAGGATTCGGCGGGGATTCTTGTTTACGAGCAGTCGAGCAGCAACACTTTTGCCTACAACTCGGTGACCCATGGCGGGGACGGCTTCTTCCTGTGGGCTGGTCAGTCGACGATGGACACAGGGAAGGGTGGCTGCAACGACAACCTGCTGTATGGCAACGATTTCAGCCACGCCCCAACCAACGGAATAGAGGCGACATTCAGCCGGAACGCGTTTATCAACAACCTGATGATGGAGTGCTGGCACGGCATCTGGGGCGGGTATTCCTACGACTCGCTGGTGCATAGCTGCGTGTTTGCCCACAACGCTGAGGCGATCGCTTGGGAGCACGGGCAGCGGGTGCGGATTGAGGAGTCGTTCTTCGACCGGAACCGCAAGGCCCTGGTGATGTGGACCAAGGAGTCAGAGGATCCCAATTGGGGCTATCCCAAGCATCGAGACACTGACAGCCACGGTTCAAGGGTGGTGGGGAGCTTCTTCCGGGATACGGCTGATACTGTCTTCGATCTGCGAAGGGTGAAGGATATACAGGTTCTCAAATCGCAGATCGGTGGAGCAGGGCAGCTGGCATCCGCCGATGCAGCGACTGATTTGGCCCTTGCAGCGACGGGCGTCTCTGGCGTTGATTCGCAGCCTGACCAGCCGGGAGTGAAGGCGATGCCTGAGATCAAGGCGGGCAGAGGTCCGCTGAAGGCAACGATGGACCCTGCCGGCCGAGTCATCCACGGGGCAGATGAGTCTGCTTTTGGATATCAGTATCGGTTTGGAGTGCCTTGGAGGGCGCTTCAGAGGCCCACTAAGTCGATGACTGCTGCGGCGGAGAAGTATCGAGGGAGTTTGCCGAAGATTCCCTCGCCAGTTACTGGCGCGCTTGATCCGTTTTTGAAGGCAGGGACGCTGCGTGGGCGGCGGTACATTTTTGTTGACGAGTGGGGCCCCTATGATTTTCAGCGGCCGCTGCTGGTTCCTCGCCATGAAACTGGGGATGAGATCCGGTTTGAGATTCTGGGGCCGGAGGGCACATGGTCGGTGCGTGCGTTGAGCGAGGGGCTGACGTTGAGCGCGGATGGAGGAAGAGTTCCTGGACTTGTCACAGCGACCCTGGCTCCCGGCTTCGCCCTGAGCTCTGTTGACCTGACGTACACTGGCGGCGAAACGACCGACTATCGCGGAAGAGTGTCTGCGGCAGGCGATGAGGTTGGGTGCTCGTGGACGCGGTTCACGGCTCCCATTTCTTGGACGACTAGGTTTTGGACTTACGACGGCGAGACGCAGGATCCTCGAGAGCAGGAAGCTGCGTTCATGACCATTTTTGATGCCGATCCTGCTGCTGTTGTTGAGCCTGTACGGCTGGATTTCTCATGGCCCGGCTCGCCGGCGGAGGGCGTTCCGACGAATCACTTTGCCACGGAGTCCGTGGGGCTGATCACCGCGCCAGCGGGCGATTATGAGTTGACGCTGACATCTGATGACGGCGTCCGAGTGTGGCTCGATGGCGAACTGATCTTTGAGGATTGGACTTGGCACGCGCCGAAGACCGACAAGATTAAGGTCAGCCTCGATGGGGCGCACGAGCTGCGGATTCTCCACTTTGAGCTGGATGGTTATTCAGCGCTGAAGGCTGATATCAAGCCGTCGCGATGACCTGGGCGCCTGCGTCTCTTAGATCGTGAAAATTCGGTGTCAGGTCGCTGACGCGGACCGTGCGGCCTGCTCTTAATCCGGCTACTGCGAGTTTTTGCATGTTGCCAGTCGCGCTGATCGCCGCGAAGTCGAGCTGCATCGAGAGTGCCGCAGCGAGCCGGTCTCTGCGGCTGTTGGCATTGCGGTGGTAGCCGCCGTCTGGGTGGATCGCTGAAATGGCCAGATCTGTCTGCGGATCGAACTTGTAGCGCCAGAGGCGGGCTGTTCTAAAGGTTTCGTCGGTCAGGTCAGGGCCGAGGGCTTTGAAGAGGCCTCTATCCAGCACGAGGATGCGCGGGGAGCCCCATCTGAGCGGGACAACGGCACTGCGCTGGTACTCGGGTGTGTCGTCGCCTGTGACGAGCGTTTTGCCGCTGAGGACGCCTTCTTCTGCCAGCTTTTCGATAAGGTCGAGCGCGCTGGGGGCGGACTTGCGTGAGCTCATTACGCAGAAGGTGCGTGAGTCGAGTAAGCGGGTGTTTCCGTAGAGGTAGAGCAGGCCTGGCGGGTCCTTGTCGAGGCCTTCTATCTGGCGGGGATAGTGGGCGTCTGCGGCGGTGACGAGGGTGACGCCGAGCGGGTCGAGGCGCTCCTGCTGTTCTTCGGCATCTTTGATGCGGTCAAGCTTGGTTTCGGTCCAAGTGTTGGCTGCTTTTGCGCCGACGCGGTACTCCTCGCGGAGGGTTTCAGAGCTGTATCGGAGGAACTCAGAGATGGACCTGCCGAGCATGTCGTTGCGGGTGAAAACGCGGGTGATCGACTTGCCGCCAAAGCCTGGCGTCATAGCCAGGGCGAGGGTCAGGGTGCGGCGGGATGGCTCGCTCATCGGCAGGCCTCCTCAGCTGCTCTGAGGAGGATGTTTGTCACGTCCTCTCCCCTCTGTTCCATCACGTCGGTCACTTCGCCGTGCCCTGGCTCTGACCCTTGAATTCCTGCTCCCATGTTGGTGATCACCGCGACCGTGCCGTAGGGAACTCTGGCCTCCTTCATGACGATCGCCTCGGTGGCTGCGGTCATGCCGAGCAGGTCTCCGCCCATCTGCTTGATCATCTGGACTTCGGCTACGGATTCGTACCGCGGGCCGTTGGCTGAGGCGTAGACGGCTTCAGGCTGGTGGTCGATGTTGAGTTGTGTTGCCGCAGCGATGAGGTGGGGGCTGGCGCCGTACGGCTTGTTCATTGGCGTGTGCTGTACTGACTCCTCGAACATCGTGTTGCGACGGGCTGTGAGGTCGAGAAAATCGGTGCAGATGCAGATGCTGCCGACCGGCCATTCTGACCTGGTGGTGCCGACGGCTGCGGTGGAGAAGCAGGCCTTGGCTCCGAGCTGTTTGACGCCCGCCGCGATGGCCTCGTAGTTGACCGAATGGGGAGGGGTTTTGTGTCCGGCGGAGTGCCTCTGCACGACGGCGAGTTTGAGGCCGTTGTGGTCGAGGACCCGGCAGCGCATCGGGCCGAATGGTGTCGGGACGAGGAGCTGCTGGCCACCCAATTTGGCGAGTCGTGATCCGACTCCCGTCCCCCCGATCAGCGCTGCGTCCACCCTCATGGTTGGGAGGATGATACCGGGTGTCTCTAACCTATGTCCGATGATGGATCAGACGTTTCCTGTTCCACATGCCTGATGTTGACCTGCATCGGCTTGCCCTCAATCGGTCCGTACAGTAGACCGACCTCTTGAAAAAACTCCTCTGCGTGTGGACCGCCCGTCGCTAAGTTGACCAAATACTGGGGGTCGTATACTGCTTGCAGCCTGTAGTTGCCAATTGGCAGGCGTTCAGCCAAAGTCCAGAAGCTCGTTTGCATCTTGAACGACTCGCCTGGTTCGATGGTCTCCAGGCTTTCCTCGTCAATCCCGAATGTCGGACACTCAATGAAAGGGCTGATTTGGTTTCCCGAGGAGTCGACGACTTTGAGGTGAATGCTGGGCCAGGCTTTGCAGATCGTTACGGAATGGTCCAAATTGTTCGTAATGGTTGCGGCGACCGGACCCAATTTCCCGTGGTGCCACTTAGGATTGATCTCAAACTCTGCAACGAGTTCCAGCTCCAGCGAAAGTGCTGGCATCGGTTCAAGATAGTAGATGCACTGCGGCTGGGTCGACTCTGACACTTGGGTTGAGCAGCCGATCACGACTGCCAGAAGTGCCGAAGACAGGAGCTTTCCCGAACTCATAGCTGTAAGTGCATTTCGCCCTTGTGATCGTTCATTCAAAAAGGCCGAGAATCGAAGCTTCAAGTCATACTCAGAGCCATGCCTCAGGCGATCACGTTCCATGGAGCTGCCGAGACGGTGACGGGCTCCCGACATCTGCTGGAGATCGGGAAGAAGAAGGTGCTGGTGGACTGCGGCCTGTTCCAGGGGCCGAGGGAGATCAAGGAGCGGAACTGGAAGCCGCTGCCGTTTGACATCGGTGAACTTGATGCGATCGTCCTAACACACGCGCACACCGACCACATCGGGTTCTTGCCACGCTTGGCGCGGCTGGGATGGGAAGGGCCGGTCTACTGCACCCAGGGGACGGCATCGCTGTGCAAAATCAGCCTCCCGGATGGCGGGCGGATCCAGGAAGAGGACGCCAAGTATCACAACCGGCACGGCACAAGCCGCCACCGCCCAGCAGAGCCGCTTTTCACAGAAGCCGATGCCCGGCGCGCGCTAAAGATGCTTCAACCGATCCACTATCACCAGTGGCAGGACATCCCCGGTGGCGCACAGTTCCGTTATCTGCCCGCCGGGCATATCTTGGGTTCAGCGTTTGCAGAAATCTACTTTGAGGATGGCCAGCGGATCGTGATGTCCGGTGACCTGGGTCGGTACGACCGACCTATCTTGAAGGACCCGGCCGAGTGTGATTTCGGCGAGTATCTGGTTGTTGAATCGACCTACGGTGACCGGACGCACGAGCACACCGATGCCAAGGAAGAGATCTACCGTGTGATGAAGAGGGCGGCGGATACTCGGGCGGCGGTGATCGTGCCGAGTTTCGCAATTGGCCGAACCCAGGAGCTGCTCTGGCATATGCACGAGCTCAAAAAGGAGGGGCGGCTTCCGGATATGCCGATCTATGTGGACAGTCCGATGGCGACGGCCGCGACGCTGCTCTACGTGCGGCACGACGAAGACCACGACAAGGAGATGCGGATCGACATGGATGAGGGGAAGTCTCCTTTCGACCCTGGCATGGTGCGGTTTGTTCGTGACCGGTCTTTGTCCAAGCAGCTTAACACAATGCGCGGACCGATGGTGATCATCGCGGGCAGCGGGATGATCAGCGGTGGGCGCGTTATCCACCATCTGAAGCACCGATTAAGCGACCCTTCGACGATCCTGCTGTTCACGGGCTACCAGGCTCGGGGCACTCGCGGGCGTTCGATTCTAGAGGGTGCTGAGCGGGTGAAGATTCACGGCGCGGACATCCCGATCAAGGCAGATATCCGAAAGCTAAACATGCTCTCGGCTCACGCTGACAGCGATGAGATTCTGCGCTGGCTGGGTGGGTTCAAGACTCCGCCTAAGAAGACGTTCATGGTGCACGGGGAGCCGCCTGCCCAGGCGGCTCTGAAGGCTCGAATTGAGAAAGAGCTTGGCTGGGATGTCGTGATCCCGAAGATGCACGAGCGGTTCGAGCTTCCTTAGTTCAGCTGAACCGACAATTGTGTGCCACGGACAGGCCGCTTTGGGTTTGTCCGTGTCTTAGTGGATGACCGCACGGACAAACGCTGAGAGCGCTTGTCCATGGCACACGGGGCTGGAAGCCCCCTCCTCCATTTCGCTTCGCAGGAATGGAGGAGGGGGAGCCGGAACAAATCCGCATGGGCTTGAAGCTAAACTAGACGCGTCATGTTTCTGGCAGTTGCCGCTCTCCCCATCGCTATGCTCCAGGCTCGAACGACCATCCCTAGATCGAGCCAGGAAGACCGGGCCGCGTCGGCTGGGTGGACACGGGGCGGTGCGTGGATTGACCAGCACGAGGACATCAAGAAGATCGGCCTCAGCCATCAGGTTGACTTGGTGCTGCTGGGCGATTCGATCACACAGGGCTGGGCGGGGCCTGGCAGGAACGTGTGGCAGGCTGCGCCGAAGGATGTTTGGGAGCGGCACCTAACCCACCGAAACGCCGCGAGTTTTGGCATCAGCGGGGACCGGACAGAGCACATCCTCTGGCGGATTGACAACGGTGCTTTTGACAACATCGACCCGAAAGTTGTCTCGCTGATGATCGGCGTCAACAACACCCCGAGCGACTCGGCTGTTGACATTGTCGCTGGCATCGAGGCGATCGTAAAGCGGATCAGAACAAAGCTGCCGAAGGCCAAGATTCTGCTCCAAAGCCCAATCCCAGCAGGGAAGACCAGCGAGGATGAGTACCGCGTCAAGCTGGACCGGGTCACGGATACCATCAAGGTGCTCCACGACGGTGACAAGATTCACTTCCTAGATACGAGAGAGGCCTTCACCACACCTGACGGCCTGGCCAGAGAAGACTTGATGGCCGGCGATTTCATTCACCTTAAACCCGAGGGCTACAGAGCATGGGCGGAGGCGATGGAGTCGAAGCTCGCCGAGCTGATGGACAGAGACCTGACCGAGAAGGCGGTCTCAGTTCTTCCGCACGAAAGGCAGATGGAATGGCAAGAGCTCGACTTCACCTGCTTCATTCACTTCGGCGTGAACACG
>JALGYA010000187.1 GCA_029824475.1 Fimbriimonadia bacterium
TGCCCCAAAATTGAAACCGAGTTTTGCCCCGCCCAGTATCCTGGAGAGGGAAGAACATGCTCCAGTATCTACCGCTCGCCAGGATTGACGAAGACATCATCTTTTTTGTCCTCATGGGCGGGATGTTTGTCGTCCTACCCGTAGTGGCAATGCTCCTCAGACACCAGAAGAACATGGCTGAGCTGATCCATAGGAATCAGCACAGCGTGGATCAAGAATCGCAGCAGCGAATCTCTCAGCTGGAGAACGAGGTCGCCCACCTCAGGCAGATCACGCACGACCAGATCATTCGCAGCGACCGCGATTCCGAGTAGCTTGGTAGTTTAGGGAAGAATCAGCTGCGTCAGTAGCCTTACCCGCCGGAAAGCCGAACAAGACCACGATGCACTTCAACCATCGCGAGCGTGTCCATCTTGCAGTAGGCGCGCAGGTTGTCGGAGATCGTCTGCTTCTGCGCAGGATCAGTCGCGCTGATCATCTTTAGGTACTCGGTCACCGCTGTGTCGCCATCCTGGATGGCAAGCCCGTCGTAGCCGAAATCGGGTGCCAGCGCGGGGAGAGCCTTCTTGATGGAGAATGATCCCTTGAAGCCCTCAAGGTAGACACAGTCCTTCAAAACCTTGAGCTGATCGACGCCCTTCTCCTTGAGGAGGTCATGGAGCTCCTTGCCGCCGGGGATGCCGCCCTCTTCAAGCTCCTTGGCCCGTTGGACCTCGAAGGGTGAGTAGTAGAGGATGGTGTCGATCCCTTCGAGTGCGGCGAGCAGAGTCTGTGTGAATCCCTCGCGGGGATCGATAAAGTCCTCGCAGAGAAACTCAGAATGCGCCGGATTGTCACCATCCAGCAGGTGCATCGACCACTGGAACGGGATCTGCTGATACGGTCTGGTGCCCTTGAACAGAGGCACGGCCGATTGTGCTGTCTCAAAGTCGATGCATGCGGCTGGCTGCTTGATCGCCTCCAGTCGATTGGCAAGCGAATCATCCACGTAGTCTCGGCTAAACGTGATGACGTCCTTGACCCGCCTTTGTAGGGGGTTCATCTTTGTGCTTTCTGGGATCTCATCAATCGTGAAGACGCCAGAGTCTCGGAGTTCGTTGATCTTCTTCTGCCTGAAGGCGGGCATGAACTCCAGGTCCTTTTCAGACTGCCCTTCGTGGCACCGCTTGTAGAACCCGCATCGCCCCGGCTTGTTGCAGAATGAGCCGGTGTAGAGCTGCGGCTCCTCGTCCTGCTGGATTAGCCGAATCTGCTCCCCGACGATTCGCTCGGTGACCTCAACAACCTCTCTGACGTCCTTCGTGATCTCCTCGGTGATCATCAGCTCTGCTTCGATAAGCTCGTCACCGAGCACGTAGTCACGGTTGATGAGCATCACCATGAACTTGGTGATCTTGATGCCGCACTTTGAGGCGGCCAGCGCCTGGAAAGAGACATCCTGAACGTGCTCCGGCTTGAGCCGGGCAGAGGACTTGACCTCAATCAGGGTCCAGCCGTCATCATTCGGGACGAGGATGTCTGCCAGCGCATAGATTCCGTCTCCGCCCATCGCGGCTTCGTAGATCGGCTTGCGCTGAACTGCAAGGTCAGCTGTGCGCTGGATGGCGGTCTCTTCGGAGTCGTCAGGAAGACGACCATACTCGCCGCCTGCGTGCAGACCGCGCGCAATCCCTCCGATCTCGATGCCGGCCATCATGCGGCGTCGATCAGAGCCGCCAACGGCTTCAGCGATTTCCGGTTTATTGACTAATAGCCAGAGTCTGCGCGGGCAGACCAGCCCGGAGAGGTAGAGAGATTTGGTAAGGATGCCTGAGGACAAGAGAGGACGGAGATTACCTGCCCGCCCTCATCGAGCGAGCAGGTAATTGTCAGGTCAGTCTTTGGCCCAGAACATTTCGCCGGCATCTTCAAAGATGACAGCTTCATTCAGCACCGAAAGCGCCTTTCGGAGCCCTTCCATCGGGGACATGAGGCCGTCCTCGTGCTCGATAGAAAGGACGAAGTCGTAGCCGCCGGTCCTCAGGGCGGAGACAAAGTCCTTCCACCACTCGATGCCGTGCCCGTAGCCGCAGCTTCTGAACACCCACGACCTGCCCCCGATGTCGCCGTAGCTCTTGGCGTCAAGGTTGCCGTTCAGAGCTGAATTGTAAGGGTCAACCCGGACGTCCTTGGCGTGGACGTGGAAGATCGCGCCCTCCTTGGCGAGCTGATTCACGGCAGCGATGGGATCGATGCCCTGCCACCAGAGGTGGGAAGGATCGAAGTTCGCGCCGATGTACTCGCCGTTGTCCACTCCGTTTCGCAGCTTCAACAGCGTGTCATTGGAGTAGCAGACAAACCCTGGGTGCATCTCGATGCCGTATTTGACGTTGTGCTTTTTGAGCAGTTTTGCCTGCTCGGTAAAGTAGGGGAAGACGACTTCGTTCCACTGCCAGTCGAGGATCTCACGGAACTCATCAGGCCAGGCGCAGGTCACCCAGTTCGGGTTCTTCGCGCCGGGGCCTTCGCCGGGGCAGCCGCTGAAGCCGTTCACTTTGTCGACGCCGAGCATCGGTGCGAGTTCGACCGCTTTGACGAACGCCTCGTGGTGAGCGCGGGCGACTTCCTTGTTTGGGTGGAGCTGGTTCCCGTGAACTGAGAGAGCGCTGAGGGTGAGGCCTCGGTTCTCTAGGTTTTGCATGAGCGCTTTGCGCTTTGCGTCGCTTTCGAGCAATTCGTCGACGTTGATGTGGGAGGAGCCAGGATAGGCTCCCGCTCCAAACTCAACCGCCTGAATCCCTTCCGCCTGAACAATGTCCAGGGTCTCGTCGAGCGTCTTGTCGCCGAAGAGGGCTGTAAAAATTCCGATCTTCATCGCTTTGACTTGTTTTTACCCTCCCCTGCGGCGCTAGTGGGATCGACCCAAGAGTGCAGGTGTCACGCTAGATTCATGATGAGCAGGTTTTTGCTAAAAATGTCAATCTGAGCGGGTTGACTTCTCCGTAACTGTTGGTAAGTTGAAGTCATGGCTAGAAAAATTGTATTGGTACATGGCTACAGCGCAGAATCAGCAGCAGAGACGGACGCAGCGATCCAAGAGATCTACAACAGGCTGCCTGATCTGATTCAGGATTTGACTGGAGCCGAAGTCATCGACGTTGACTACTCCCGCTGGATCAGTCTGGATGACGGCGTCACTCTGGACGACGTCAGCAGGGCGATGCAGCAGGAGCTTGAACAGTTCCATCCTCATCTTCTGGAGACACCGTTCGACATTGTCGCGCACAGCACTGGTGGTCCGGTTGTTCGCAACTGGATTCGACGGTACTACCCGGAGGGCGGATGCCCAGCGGAGCGAATTCTCTACCTCGCACCAGCGATGTGGGGAAGTGGCCTCGCGCACATTGGAAAGACGCTCATAGCCCGATTTATTAAGGCGCTTGCCGGCAAGGAACCCGGCAAAAAGGTCTTGAATGCCCTGGAGCTGGGGAGCAGCTGGACAATTCAAATGCAGCTGGAATTCGACGCCATGGTCAAGCGATTAGGACGCTCAAAAATGCCAATGGAGTTCGTGCTCATCGGCTCCCAACCGCCTGATCTCTACTACTTGTCGCCGATCCGCTACCCGAGGGAAGAGGGCTCCGATGGAACGGTTCGAGCATCAGGAGCAAACCCCAATTTCATCCATCTCAAGATTCACCACAAATTCGACGAATCGACAACCGATCCCGAGGAGCTGCATCGGAAGGCCGACATGGGATTCGACTCAGATCCTACGCCGCCGGTGATTTTGCCTCTCGATCTTCCGGATGACTATGATCCAGTGACGGCAAGATCACACCTTGTCCGCAAGGTTCCTTTTGCGATAGTGCCGAACATGTGGCACAGTGGCTTCTTTAATATTGCTCGCGGTGACAATCCGGCCTGCGATCAGCTGATGATCAGCGCGCTCAACTGCACTAGAACGGAGTACGGATCGAAGTACAGTGAGTTTGCCCAGGCCACGAATCAGACTCGAAGAGGCGTTCGGAATGCCCAGAGGCACTGGTTTTACGTGTTTAAGAAGGTCTGGAGGCAGGATCAGCACACACCGTACTGCCAGCTGATCTTTAGGATCTTCGATCAGCATGCTCAGCCTCACCGCAAGTACAGCATCTACTTCCAGCCCATCGCCTCGACGGGCGATGATGTCACGATCGGTGACCTCTTCCGAGACTCGCACGGCAACAAGGCGAACGACAATACGATCACGTTCTATCTTCGACTGAAAGAGTGGAAGACGGAAAGAACTGGATGGACAGACCATCTCGGCAATCTCAAAGGAGCAGTCCTTGAGATTGACGCACGCGAAGCTGGTAGCCGACTCGAGACGTCTTCAAAATCGTGAATTAGCAGCGCATCCGGCAGAACCGAGGCCAAAGATCTCAAATCTCTGGCTTCGGTTCTTTCCCAGCTGAATAGTCGAATTGGTCTAGCTCAATGAGAAGCATCTCGATTCCGCCAGCGTAATCAAAGAGGGAATAGACCTCATTTGCCAAGAACTCTCCGAGACGAATCGGGAACATAGGCAGGCAGAAGTTTTTCACTCTCGTGCTGTTGAGGTCCTTTTCGCGAGCTTGATCCAATTGGCTCTCCAGCTGGCGGACGAGCTCCAATGCCTGCTCGACGACATCATCTGGCACAGGTTTTTCATCGGGGCCGTTCTCAATGTACGCGCTAGGATGATCGGGCTGAAAATCGCCTGCGAAGGCGCTGCGATTCATCGAACCCAACTTGAGTTTTGAAGTTTCAAGGGCTGGCTGCGCCCGGTCAAGAGCTGGAATCAGGTGCTCAAGCGTCCGGTGGCAGGTATCCAGAAGGAGGTTGCGTATCGCTCGCCCTAGCGTAGGGCTGCCGTGAACGCGCACCTCGAACAGGCGGTCCCCGTATTGGTCTTCAACCTTGATTAGGACGCTGCGAACTTGTTCAAGCATCCCGTCCATTTTGTCGAGTGCTTCGGTCTGTGTCATTCCCTTCATCTAGGACAATACCTCTCGAGCCTACGGGGGATGTTTGGTACGATAGAACCATGTTAGGGGGCATCGCGTTCACAGCGGCGGTTCTGGGACAGACCAACAGAGTCGAGGTCAAGATCGTCCACGCGAAACCGAAGACAGTTTTTGCTCAGGTCTCAAACTATTTGAAGGCTCAGCAGGGCACTGCAACTGGTGTGTCAAATTGGGTGGACCCGGAAAACTTAAAGGCAATCGCCTGGAGGCCCAGCGCAAATGCCTTTCTGGTTGAAGGGACCGAATACGCCTGCAAAATGGCGAGTGACCTGATCCAGATGTACGACGTGCCTAGGGAGCTGCTCAAGGTCAAAGTGCAGGTTGAGAAGGAGGGCACTGTCTCAAAGGAGTGGACGTTCTGGCTCAGCAAAGGCGAGAAAGCAGAACTCCAATATACTGCCGAGTCTTCAGCAGCGTTTGAGCTGAGGAAGCTCCTCCCGTCAAGCGCGCGAGTGGCTTTTAGCTCCAATCAATCGTTCAACGAGCACAGCCTGCTGGAGTTTGATCTCGCTGCAACGGATCAGTACGATTTGACACAGGCGATGATCATTGGGGCTGATGAATCCATCTGCCGCCTTAGCGTTCTCGCGTTAGGCACCTGGTCAGAGTCCCAAGGAATGAAAATCAGGCCGTTGCGGGACTCTGGCCGATCAAGGTCTATTTTTGATCAGGCTCTGCCAATAGAGCTTCCATCTGTAAGAGGTGTCGTTCTGAGTGGACGCCGGTGAGCACAAACCCCTCGCCCAAGTTCAGCTTGAACAGAGGCACGAATGGATTCTTGAACTTCGCCTTTGATAGGTTCTTGCCCTCCGACTCCTTCGCCATCTGAATGAAGTCGCGCCACTGCTTCGTCAGGCGGTCAAAGACATCTGACTGAGGGTTCTTCGACGGGATCATCGCCCCGGGGACGGGAGTATTGACCTTGCTGGGATCCACGGCCCTGATAATCGCCTTGCCGATGAACGTTCCTTTGAGCTCCGCACCCCCATCACCCTCAACAGCATGGCGCCGAGCCATCTCCATCGCCTCCAGGTAAGGGCCCTGCGCCAGCACCAGATGGTCGGCAATCTCCGCCAGGCACCAGGTGTCCGAATCTGGCTTCTCCAGCCACTGCTGGAGTGGGAGTGGCATCACCTGCCGTTCCACTCGCTCCAGGCAGCTTTCAAGCCTCTCGATGGAGGCTCTCAGAGCTTCAGCTTCTGTCAATCGTCCTCCGGTGCAGAAGGATCGAGGGGATCTAGCCCTTCTGCCTTCAGCTTGGCATTCAGGCTGGCCAGGTCGTTCTCAACGATCGCTTTCAGCTTTGCCAATTCGACGTCGATCAAGGCCGCAACTGTTCGGTACACCTGCCACGACTGGCGCGTTGGACCGAACTCACTGCCTGCGACAACACCGAGCAGCGCAGCCATCCGGTTATTCAGCTTGATAGGGTAGTTCAATGGGTCCTGGCTAGACTGGTTCTTGACCTGATACAGCTCCTGCTCAACACCTTCAAGTGCCTTCATCACAGCATCAATCTCAGTCTTGAACTCAGGATTGGTCTCCAGGGTCTCCGCGGCCTGCTCGCGAACTCTCCGCACCAGGTAGACGCCTTCGTTGGCGGCGTCCGTCTTGGCTGAGATCGCTTTGGCCAACCGGTACTGATCGTATAGCTCCTCGTCGGTGGAAGTGCTGCGGGGATCTTTGGACCAGCGAAGCGGCTGCTCGAACGTCTGGCCATCGACAGTGAGCCGCACTGTGTAAGTGCCCGGCGGAGCCTTAATAGGCATCGGGAATCCGCCCCACAGAATCATGTTCTGAGGCCTTTTGTAGCTCGAATACTGCAGCCAAGCGGAGATCCGGTTGAAGCCCTGCCTTGATCCCGCACGCGGTGCCGCCACAATCGTGCCTTCTGAGTCAACGATCTGAACAGAGATATCCTCAGGTTTTTTCGGCAGGTAATAGTCGAGAATCGCACCGCTCATCGGGTTGTTGCCGCCCTCCTCGTCTCGAGGAGCGCTGCCGCCCCATCGAACGCGGCGACCTTCACCGGGCTTGAAGAAGACGACTCCCGATTCAGGCGCCTCAGGCAGTGCCTGAACCGTTGCGAGGTTGTCCAGCACCCAGAAGGAGCGACCATGCGTTCCAGCCACGAGATCACCGTCTTTGACGACGAGATCATGCACAGGCACGACGGGCAGGTTCATCTGCAGTGTCTGCCAGTTCCTTCCGTCATCAAAGCTGACCATCACACCAGTCTCAGTGCCAGCGTAGAGCAGGCCTTCACGCGCTGGATCTTCGCGAACGACTCTCACGAATGTATCGCCAGCGATGCCTTTATCGGCGCGCCGCCAGGATTTGCCGTAGTCCTCAGTGATGTAGATGTGCGGCGTGTAGTCGCCGTTTTCGTGATTGTCAAGGGCCAGGATCGCCTTGCCAGGCTGGTGCGGTGACGCCTCGATCATGCTGCAGAGGCCACGCTCTGGCATCCCTCTGGGCGTGATCGGTTTCCAGTTGTCACCGCCGTCTGAGCTGATGTGAACCAGCCCGTCATCGCTTCCCGCCCATAGCAAGTTTTTCTGAAGAGGAGATTCGGCCAGAGTAAACACGGTGGCGTAGTACTCGACACCCGTGTTGTCTTTGGTGAGCGGGCCTCCGCTTGACTGGAGTGTTTTCGGATCGTTTCTCGTCAAGTCGGGGCTGATCTGCTCCCAGGAGCCACCCATGTTAGTTGACCGCAGCACATGCTGACTGCACGTATAGAGTACGTCCGGGTCATGAGGCGAGAAGACAATGGGGAACGTCCACTGGATCCTGTGCTTCAGGTCGATGGCTCCGTGGCCCATCGGATTATCAGGCCATGCGTTGACGTTTCGACTGAGGCCCGTCCGGTGATTCCGCATCGTGAGCAGGCCGCCGTAGCTGCCTCCAAATACGATCTCAGGATCATCCGGCTTTGCTGAGACGTAGCCGCTCTCGCCGCCGGCGGTGGATGTCCAGTCATCGCGGACAATTCCACGCCCGCTGGTTCGGCTCGGAATGCGTACAGTTGAATTGTCCTGCTGAGCCCCGAGAATCCTGTAAGGGAACGCGTTATCTGTCGACACGTGGTACATCTGCGCCGTTGCGAAATCCTGATCAGTCCAGGTTGAACCGCCATCAACACTGACATTCGATCCGCCATCATTTGAGTTGATCATCCGGGTCGGGTCGGTCGGATCGATCCAGAGATCATGGTTGTCGCTGTGCGGGGTCCTTACGCGACGCAGTGATTTGCCGCCATCGGTAGACCGGTGCATGCCGACGTTCAGGAAATAGACGGTGTCCTTTTCAGTCGGGTGGGCGAAGACTTGGCTGTAGTACCAGGCACGCTGCCGAAGGCTGCGGTCCTCGTTGATGAGCTCCCAGGTCTTGCCGGCATCGTCGCTGCTGTAGACACCGCCTTCAACGGCCTCGATAATCGCGTAAACGCGGTTGGAGTCCGCACCAGAAACTGAGATGCCGATCTTGCCAAGCGTGCCTTTGGGCAGACCGGGATTGCTGGAGAAATCTGTCCAAGATTCTCCGCCATCCGTAGACTTCCACATCTTCGAACCGGGTCCGCCGCTGTTCAAGGAATAGGGTGTTCTCCAAGCTTCCCAAGTAGCGGAGTAGATGATGTCGGGGTTATTGGGATCGAGGACAAGTTCGATAGCGCCCGCACTTTCAGATTCAAAAAGGACCTTCTTCCAGGACTCGCCTCCATTTGTGGTCTTGTAGATGCCGCGGTGCTCGTCCTGACGATAGATCGGTCCAAGCGCTGCGACCCAAGCCGTGTCCGGATCAGAGGGATGGACCAGAATCTTGGCGATCGACTGAGTCTCCTTCAGGCCGGAATATGCCCAAGTCTCTCCGGCATCACGCGAGATATAGACACCGTCGCCGTGCGAAATATTGCCTCGAATCTCGGTCTCGCCCATGCCAACGTAGACCACGTCCGGGTTCGATCTGCTGACATCGATGGCTCCAACTGAACCCGTCTTGAAGAATCCATCCGAGACGTTGTCCCAGTCTTCGCCTGCATTGGTCGTCTTCCAGACCCCACCGCCGGAGCTTCCCATATAGAAGTTGTCCGGCCGGCCGATGACGCCTGTGCCAGCGTTGCTTCGACCGCCTCGGAAGGGGCCGACGACCCGCCATTCCATGCCTTCGTAAATCTCTGGATTGATCGTCTGGGCCGCTGCCGCAGAGCTGATCGCAGCCGCCAGGAGACCAGCCGCGCAGGTCATCCAGTATCTTCGCCTCATAGTGAAATCATTTTGCACCAATCGAAGCAAGGAAAATACTGCCGTTTAAAGGCCCGCCGCAGCCCCTGCCGTGAGGTGAGAGCTTCGGTATAATCCGCCCTTGGCGTTCCTGCGCCTCGAGGGTTTCTGACTTGCAGACTTCCAAAAATAGCTGGGTTTTCCTGGTCATCGTCGCTGTACTCACCGCACTGTCGGTCGTAGGGCTTCTTAAGCTCAAACCGGTCTACGGACTGGATATCGAAGGCGGAGTCAAGCTGGTCTACCAAATCGACCAGACTTCGATCCCTGAGGATTCCACTCAGACACTGTCTCAGATTCAGCGGATTGTTCTTAAGAACCTCGAAAGAAGAGCCATAGGTGCTCTCGCCGTTGCAGAGCCAACGGTTCAGGCGAAGGGAATCGACCAGATCGTGATCGAGCTGCCAGGCTCCGATGACATCGCAAAGGCCAAGGAGATCATGAGCTCCACGGCCAAGATTCAGATTTACCACGCCAAAAACGTGGTGACTCCTGAAGCGAGCAGCAGCAGCCGCAGATACGCTATCGGTGACCGAGAACAGGATGAGAATGGAGCCCCTGTTGTCAGCTTCAATCGAACTCGAGGGAACATGGATCCCATCGAGGCAGGCACAGAAGAATACGCCAAGATGATCGAGGGCTGGACCCTGATCCTTGAGGGCGAAGATGTTGCTCGAGCGGAAGTCATCACCGCCAACAAGGGCGTCTACCAGCCGCAGTTCTACTTCACAAAGTCTGGCGCTGATAAGATGAGCGCCTTCACCCGAAGGTACGCCAGCCTCCAGGAGAATATCGCCTTCGTACTGGAAGGCCGAGTTCTCAGCATTGCCCACATCAAGAAGGGCGCACAGCTTTCTGACAACGCTTTTATCGACGGTGAATTTGAAGTCGGATACGTCCGCGAACTCGTCGAACTGGTCAACTCAGGCGCCCTTC
>JALGYA010000188.1 GCA_029824475.1 Fimbriimonadia bacterium
CAGTGGGTTCTGGCGGCCAAGAGCGCTGGCATGAAGCTGATGATGCTGGTGGCCAAGCACCACGACGGCTTCTGCATGTGGCCGAGCCCCTACACCGACCACGACGTCGAAACCAGCCCGTGGCAGGGCGACATCGTCAAGGAGATCACCGAGGCCTGCAAGCGGCATGGCCTCAAATTCGGCTTCTATCTCAGCCCCGCTGACCTGTATCAGATTGAGAATGAGAAGGGAGTCTACGGCAAGAACAGCGAGTATGTGGAGTCCGTGATCCCGACGCCGATTCCCGGAGCTCCCAAGGGGCCGCGGACGTTCACCTACACCGTTGACGACTACAACAGGTACTTCCTGAACCAGCTCTATGAGCTCCTGACGCAGTACGGCGAGATCACCGAGGTCTGGTTTGATGGCGCTAATCCGAAGCCGGGCACAGGGCAGGAGTACAACTATGCTGACTGGTACGAGATGATCCACGAGCTCCAGCCGGGGGCGAACATCGCAATTGCTGGACCGGATGTCCGATGGTGCGGCAATGAGGCTGGGCGAACACGTCGCAGCGAGTGGTCGGTGGTGCCAGCGACGGTCAACGAGGACGGCACTTGGAAGGGCGCAGGCTCTACGCTGGATGATCTGGGAAGCCTGGGGATGCTCTCCAAGTTCGAGGACATGCGCTGGCATCCAGCGGAGACTAACACCTCGATCCGTCACGGCTGGTTCTGGCGTGATGAGAAGCAGTACGTGAAGACGACGCAGGAGATTCTGGATGTCTGGACGCGATCGGTTGGTGGGAACACAGTTTTCCTTTTGAACCTGACTCCGAATGATCGAGGGCTGATTTCCGATCGGGACGTCGCTGTGCTGAAAGGTGTCGGGGAAGTTCTTCGAGAGACTTACGCGACCGATTTGGCGCAGGGTGCCGGCGGTCCGGGCGTTTTGCTGGATGGCGATTCGGAAACTGGCTGGAGCACGGCCAATTGGCTGACATCCGGTGATGTTGTTCTCGAATTGGATGGAGAAAAGACGTTCAGCAGAGTCCTGCTCCAGGAGCCGATTGCGACTTCGGGACAGAGGGTTTCCAAGTTCTATGTCGATGCCCGAGTCGATGGGGCGTGGAAGCAAGTTGGTGAAGGCACAACGATTGGCTACAAGCGAATTCTCGCCATCGACCCGGTCACGGCAGACGCTGTACGAATCAGAATTCGAGGCTCGCGCGTCAGCGCGCAGCTGAGCACAGTGAGCCTGCATCTTGCGCCGGTTATTCTCACTTCTCCCAAACTGTCACGCACCCGTGACGGAGTGCTGAGCATGGTCTGTGACCCGGCTGGACCGGCGATTCACTACACGCTGGACGGCTCCACACCAACAGCCGAGTCGGCACTGTTTGAGGGCTCAATCAACATGGCCGATGGAGGACACGTCAGGGCAGTCGCTGTACACCCGACAACCGGGGAAGTGAGCAGTGAGGTTTCGGAGGTGTTTGGGATGGCGACAGCCGGCTGGAAGATCGCCTCTTTCTCCAGCGAGCAGGCGGATGCCAGTGAGCAGGCCGTCAACGCGATTGACGGCAATCCGGCGACGATCTGGCACTCGCAATGGAAGGGCGAGGTGCCTGAGCACCCTCACTCGATCGTGATCGATTTGGGTGGTGAGAAGTCTGTCTCCGGGTTCACTTATCTGCCACGCAGCAATAGCTTGGCAGGTGTGTTCAAGAAGTGGAAGGTTGAAGTCAGTACTGACGGCACAACATACACGACAGCCGGAGAGGGCGAGTTCGGGAACATCAAGAACAACCCGATCCAGCAGATTGTGCGGTTTGATCAGGCGGTTTCTGGTCGATATGTGAAAGTCATCTGCCTCGAGTCTGTGGACAACGCAAAATGGGCATCAGCCGCGGAGCTTGGCCTGCTCGGTGGCTGATGCCTCTAGGTCGAAGCTTCGTCTGACGCGGCTCCTGACTGACAAAGGGCAGTGATGAATGTTGTTGACATCACGAGTGCTGTCAGCAGGGAGAGGCCGATGAGGACACGCCATGGCTGCCAGGTGCCGAGGGGTTCCGCGCCGAGAACCAGGAATCCGGTGACCCAGGTCAAGCCGAGGAGACCCTTGAGAACTGGCGTCTTGGCGAAGCGGATGCCGAGGAAGCACGCCAGCACGAGCGATGCTATCGGGACGTAGTCCGTCCAGGCGACTGTGCCTGCGATCGACCCAAGGCCAATCAAGGATAACCAGCCGATGACCCGGTCCTCACTGCTGACCGCCTTCTTTAGGAACAGATAGACAGCGATTATCAGGACTGTGAGGCCGATGAATTTTCCAGCTGTCACTGCTGTCGCCGTCGAGATTTCAACAAGACCCAGAATGTCGAGCTTGCGGAGGATGCCGCCGTAGGAGCTGTTTCCTGCGACGATCACCTCGACGAATTCAGGGAACGGGATGTCAAATGCTGCGGCGGAGCCGTCTGACAGGCGGGGAAGAAGATCAGATGTGAACATCTTGAACGCCTGTTGGCCGACAACCAAGAAGGCGATCGCCGTGTACACGACAATCGCTCCCAGAGTCCAAGTGAACTCCGTCCACTTCTTCTGGAATGCAAGGACGATCAAGAGGATTGCAGGGAAGAGCTTCGCGACCACGGCAAAGCCGAGCATTGCGCCACCCAACGCGTATCTCGATTTGGCAAGAGCCAACATTCCCCCGACTGCGAGAAGGATTGTGGCCAAATGGAACTGCCCATAGCTGAAAGAGTGGAGCCCCGGTGTTGACGCCATCGCAAGGGGCAGCAGGCCGAGGGCCATGGCCCCAGATGAGCCGCCAATCCAGGCGGCTAGACCCAGCCCAACCACCGCAAACAGAGTTATCTGGAGGGCTAGGTAGACCTGCTGAATCACAGCCACATCGCTGGTTAGACTGAGCGCGAGGCGAGGAAGGATCAGGAACTGGGGAGGGTAGAGGTAAGGATCTGGGGCCAGGTCCGCCATTCCGGGAACTTCCGAGACTGTTTCGGCCTCTTCATTCCATGCTGAGTAGAGGTTGTTGTCGTAGATATTCTCCACGCCTTGGCGGTTCATATCAGCTGCATAGAGATAGGCGCCAATGCAGCGGTGATTCGCCCAGAAATCTTCGCGGTTGAGCACGAACCAACCGTCTTCTGGATCAGCAATATAGGTAGATAGACGCGTCACCTGAACGACTGAGAAGAGGGAGATGAGAGCGAAAATGACGGCTGTGATCGTCCCTTTGGACGCCAGGCGGTCCAGTGCTTCTGGCATGACCGAGTAGAGCCTAGGGGCGAGAAGAGCCGTGGCTGGCAGGACGAGCAGCAGCGGCAAAGCTCTCGCCCATTCGCCTGGCTGCAGGAGCTGAACAGCGACTGTGCCCAAGACTCCGATGCCGAGACCGATCAAGGCGCCGGATTTCTTGCCTTTGACGATTGAGAAGAGAGCTGCAGCGACCGCCCCGAGAACAGCGACAATTGAGATCGGACAAGCAGCGATCGCTTCGCTCTGAGCCATCTTGTGGCTGATTGAGCCTAGAGCGTGTGTCCAGGCTGGGGCTGTGACGGCAACGACGAACGCCGCGGCCCAAGATCGCGAAAATGATTTTCTTTCGGACTCCATTTTCCTCTCCACGGGTCGACCCGCGTTAAGGCAGGATACAGGAAAACCTGAAATCTTGAGCGTTAGCAGGAAAGAATGTTTGCTGATTCCCGGATAAGCGACTTCGTAATCAAGGCAAACTAGGGCATGGAATACAGATCGCTGGGAAGAACGGGCGTGCAGGTCAGCTGTGCGTGCCTCGGCACGATGACGTTTGGATGGGATCCGGATGACTGGGGTTCAGAAGAGCCGGAGTCCGTGCAGATCGCGCATGGCGCCATCGACCTTGGAATCAACTTTTTTGACACAGCCGACGTTTACGCACGCGGTGTGACAGAGACGATTGTGGGCAAGGCCTTGAAAGGGAAGCGCGAGGGGATTGTGCTTGCCACGAAGTGCCACGGCAAGATGAGCGACGAAGACCCCAATGCCTGGGGCAACACGCGGCGGCACATCATCGAGGCGTGTGACGCTTCGCTGAAGCGGCTGCAGACGGACTACATCGACCTGTATCAGATCCACAGGCCACAGCCGAGCGTGCCGATCGACGAGACTTTGCGGGCGATGGATGACTTGGTTCGCTCAGGGAAGATCAGATATGCCGGGTGCAGCACCTATGCGGGCTGGCAGGCCGCTGAGGCGCACTATGTGGCGAAGATGCTCGGAGTGACTGGGTTTGTGAGTGAGCAGCCACCCTACAGTCTGCTCGAAAGGCGTGTAGAGCGGGAGCTGCTTCCTTTCTGCCGTACTTATGATTGGGCCGTGATTCCGTGGTCACCATTGGCTGGTGGGCAGCTCTCGGGCAAGTATCTTGATTCAAAGCCGAAGGGTTCTCGGTATGCGAAGTCTGATCCGCGCAACATGATTTCGGCGAAGTCGACGGCTGTTGTCAAGAAGCTGAAGAAGATTGCTGACAGCGCCGGCCTGAGCCTCACTCAGATGAGCCTGGCTTGGGTGGCTGGGCAGCCGGGAATCACTGCGCCGATCATCGGTGCGAAGTCCCTTGAACAGCTGAATGAGTCTGCAGAGGCCTGCGAGATCAAGCTGGATAAGAAGACCTTGGAGAGGATCGACAGGGCAGTCGAGCCTGAGTCGCACACGATCAACTACTACACAGCCAACTTTGGGCCGAATGAGCGGCCAAACGTGTAATCCGCACCATATTGGAAAGATTGTTCGTCTGGATGGGCAGGCTGCTGTTCGGCTGCCTGCTGCGAGGACTTGATGGGCAAATTGAATTGGCGCGCATATTTCGCGGAGATGATCGGAGTGTTCACACTCTGCTTCGTAGGATTTTCTGCGAGCATGGGAGGCGCTGACCTTTTAGGAGTCGCGCTTGCATTTGGCCTGGCAATCGGCGTGATGATATTCGCCTTCGGCGCGGTCTCTGGCGGACACTTCAACCCAGCCGTCACGACCTGCCTGCTCATGCTGAAGAAGATCAGCATCAAGGACTCTGTCTTTTACATCATCTTCCAGTTTGTCGGCGGAATCCTGGGCTCGCTCATGGCTGCGGCGGCCATGGGAAAGGAATTGGATATGTCTGTGCCGGGGCTTGTTGACAGCAATCCTGTCATGGCAATCGCGGTAGAAGCCGTTCTGACCTTCTTCCTGATGTCGGTGATTCTCGGTGCTGCAGTAAGTCCGAAAGGAAGCACCAAACACCCTGGATTTGCGATTGGACTGACGATTTCGATGGGCATTCTTGCGGGTGGCGGACTCACCGGCGCTGCCATGAACCCAGCCCGATTCATTGGGCCAGCGATTGCTTCTGGTAACGGTTTATCGTATTCAATGATCTACCTGCTTGGACCGCTTCTGGGCGCGATTATCGCGGGAATCACCTACTCGCTGATTCACAATCCGCAGGAATCAGAAACAACTTAATTGGACGAGGGCACAGACCGGAGTTGGGCCGGCCTCTTTTGAGGCTGGCCCACTTCGGTTTGAGGTGCATCACACATCTCCACCCCCTAACCCCCTCCTCCATTTCGGCCAAGGGCCAAGAATGGAGGAGGGGGAACCAGATTCTAAGCCCCCTTCCTCCTAGCCTTGTAGGAGGCAAGGGGGTTGGGGGATGGAAGTTCTTTCGCTATCTGCATGGCTCGACCCGAAACCTCCTCACCCCAACCCTCTCCTCCTCTCGAACGAGGAGTAGAGGGGACCAGACGAAGAAGCCCCTCATCTACTGACTGCAGATGAGGGGCTTCTTGTTGTGAAAGAGCTAGGTCTAGTTGTTGACCAGCTCTGGCTCTTCCTGGGGGGTTTCGCCGGAGTCGAGCTTCTTGAAGACGATCGTGCCATCTTCGTTGACGTCCGCCATGATCGCGTCGCCGGCTTTGAAGGTCGAGAGGAGCAGGTGCTCGCTCAGCGGGTCTTCGATGTACTTCTGTACAGCTCGTCGCAGAGGTCGAGCTCCGAGGTTTGGATCGTA
>JALGYA010000189.1 GCA_029824475.1 Fimbriimonadia bacterium
GATCAAGCTCCTTCCAGAGCCGTCGTGCGTCGTCGATTGTGCCCTGAGTGTCTCGAGCGAGCAGAGGGGAGACTTCGAGGCTGACGTAGCCGTCGAGGCCTTCTGTTCTGTCATAAACCGGGCGCATCAGGTCGCATGCTTCTGCAACATCATTGATGGAGAGTCGATCATAGATCTGCTCTTTATCGAGGCCCTGAGAGCTCATTTCCGCGATGTCGGTGTCGTAGTCTGAACTGCCGGCAATCGCCTTCTCGAAAATGGCTGGGTTGGATGTCACTCCGACGATGCCCTGCTCAACGAGCCCTGCGATCTGGCCGTCACGGATCGACTTTCGGCTGATGAAGTCGAGCCACGGGGACTGGCCCAGGTCGTTGAGTTTATTGAGTGTCGTCATGATTGATCCTTGCTGTACTTGGCCTCGATGGCCAAAACCTTGTTGAGCCGCCGCGTGTGCCGCTCTGCTCCTGTGAATGCTGCGCCGAGGAAAGAAGTTACAAGCTCCTTGGCGACTTCGATGCCCACGATGCGAGCACCGAAGACGAGAATGTTCATATCGTCGTGCTCGACGCCCTGGTGGGCGCTGTAGGTGTCCATGCAGTTGCCCGCACGAACCCCAGTGACTTTGTTTGCCGCGATGGAGGCGCCCAGTCCGCTTCCGCAGATCAGAAGGCCTCGCTCGACGTCCTTGGCGGCGACTTTTTCTGCGACGGCTTGAGCGAAGTCAGGGTAGTCACAGGCTTCCAATGAGTCTGTTCCGCAGTCGATGACATCATGCCCGAGACTGCGTGCAAACTCTGCGATCTGCTGCTTCATTTCGAAGCCTGCGTGGTCCGATCCGATAGCCAGCTTCATCAGCAGCTCCCTGTGGTCTCTTTCACGGCAGCGACGACGTTTTCAACGGTGAAGCCCACATGCTTATAGACGGCTCCGCCGGGTCCGGATTCGCCGAATGTGTCGATTCCGATGTTCTGCCCGCAGCGTCCTGTGAGTCCAGCCCAGCCGGTTGTCACTCCTGCCTCGACTGAAACCTTCTTGACGCCAGAGCAGAGAACATCTGCTTTGACTTCGTCGGTCTGCTCTTCAAAGATCTCCCAGCAGGGGATCGATGAAACCTGGACTTCAATTCCTTCTTCAGCAAGCTTGTCTGCCGCAGCAAGAGCAAGTGAGACCTCGGAGCCAGTCGCCAGCAGCACTGCTGCAGGCTTTTCGGTTCGGCGCAGCACGTAGCCGCCCTGCTGAACACCAGCCCGGATTGCCGCCTTCTGATCGCCCATGATCGGCACGCCTTGGCGTGTCAGAACGATCGCGCTCGGCTCGTTTCGCTCAACAGCAAGTCGCCAGCACTCGGCTGTCTCGTAAGCGTCGCCCGGTCGGTAGACCTTGAGGCCAGGGATGAGGCGGAGGCTCATCACGTGCTCGACCGGCTGGTGTGTCGGACCATCTTCGCCGACGCAGACCGAGTCGTGCGTGAACACCCAAGTCGAAGGAACGCCCATCAGCGAACCAAGGCGGATCGAGCCGCGCATGTAGTCGCTGAAGACCAGGAAAGTGGAGCCAAACGTCTTGAGCCCGCCAAGAGCCATGCCGTTGCAGATCGCGCCCATCGCGTGCTCTCGAACGCCAAACCAGACATTGCGGCCTGTGCGGTCGTCAGCTCTGAAGTCATCTGAGCCGTCTACGATCGTCTTTGTGGAGCAGGCAAGATCCGCGCTGCCGCCGACCATCCACGGGATCGAACCAGCGATGGCGTTGAGTGACTTTTTGCCAGCGTCTCGGGTGGCGACGGCTCCGTCGCCGAAGTCGATGTTCTTGATCGCCTCGTCCCAGCCTTCGGGAAGATTGCCTTGGCTGATCGCTTCGATGGCCTCGTTGTTGGAGTCGCTTAGCTCTGACAGAGCATTGGACCACTCGGCTTCGTAGATCATGCCTGCGGTCGAGGCTTCAGCTCCAACCTCGCTCAGCTCTTCTGCGAAGTGGAACGGCTCGGTCGGCCAGCCGTAAAATTCTTTTGTGGCGGCCAGAGCATCAGCTCCGAGTGGCGCGCCGTGCGCTGCGCTGGAGTCCTGCTTTGGCGAACCGTAGCCGATGTGCGTCTTGACCTGGATCAAGGTCGGTTTGCCAGGTTCAGCCTTGGCAGCGGTGATTGCCGCGTCGATCGCATCGAGGTCGTTGCCGTCCTCAACCCGAATCGTGTGCCAGCCCATCGCTTCGAACTTAGCTCGAGGATCTTCGGTGTAGGCCTTGGTCGTGGGGCCGTCGAGGGAGATATCGTTGTCGTCGTACAGCAGGATCAGATTGCCCAGCTGCTGGTGTCCAGCGAAGGACGCCGCTTCGACTGCTACCCCTTCCATCAGGTCGCCGTCAGAGACGAGCGCATACGTAAACCGTCGCGGACAGCCGGTGTTGGCGGCAATCGCTTCTTCAGCGACAGCGAGGCCGACGGACATGCCAAGGCCTTGGCCGAGAGGCCCTGTCGTGGCTTCAACACCAGGAACGACACCGTACTCTGGGTGCCCAGCCGTCGAACTGCCAAGCTGCCGGAAGTTCTTCAGCTCCTCCATCGAGAGGTCGTAGCCGAAGAGATGCAGCAGCGCGTAGTTCAGCGAAGAACCGTGCCCGGCAGAGAGGACGAATCGATCTCGCCCGAACCACTCAGGATTCTTAGGAGAGAACCGAAGATGTCGAGACCAGAGCACATAAGCCATCGGCGCTGCGCCGAGTGGCAGGCCTGGATGGCCGGAATTGGCCTTTTCGATCATGTCGACACTGAGCATTCTCAGTGTATTCACGCAGAGCTGGTCGCGAGTGATCATGGTTCCGTCGAGCAGCTCATTATAGAGCGAATCTTTTGTCCCCTCGGGCCTGTCAGTCGGCTAAAATGCTGCAGATGGAACGGATCGGCATCTACCCCGGTTCTTTTGACCCGCCGACACTTGGTCACGTGGACCTGATCGAGCGAGCTTCAGGGCTCGTTGATCGGCTCATTGTGGGTATCGGGATCAACAGTCAAAAGACACCATTCCTCGATATCGAGACCCGGACCCAGGCGCTGCGCGAGTGCACGGCACACCTGCCCAACGTGGAAGTCGAAGCGTTTACTGGCCTGCTCGTGAATTGGGCTGAAACGAAGAACTGCCGCATTCTGATCCGAGGCCTCCGGGCGGTCAGCGACTACGACTCCGAGTTTCGAATCGCCATGGCCAACCGCAGCATGGCGCCTGACATTGAAACGGTCTTTCTGATCGCACGTGATACATACAGCTTCCTCTCAAGTTCGGTCGTGAGAGAGGCCGCCACGCTGGGCGGCAACTACAGCCAGTTCGTGCCTGAGCCGGTCTATCACAGAATCGAGAAGGCTCTTGGCAGAACTGACTGAGACGGGCCGCGTGGTTGGGCCGTCTGCTGATAGAGGGTGCCGCACGACGGCGACCCGGTGATAGAATTGCTTCGCGGCAAATTGCAGGGCTGATCTATGTCTGTCAAAAAGGATTACAACATCGATGTGACCAGGCTGCTCGATAAACTGAGCAGCCAGATTGAGGACATTCCCTCAGTGATGGGGATCTCGTGGGGGCTCAACAAAGAGAACCTGCGGATGCAGATCGGCAAGATCCAAGGCTCGCTTCCGCGGGACGTCCTGGAAGCTGCAGCCATTAAGAAAGAGACAGACCGGATCATCGACGACGCTCGGCAGGATGCTGATTCGACCCTCGATCAGTCCGTTCGCGAAGCCGAGCGAATCCTCGCAGAAACTCAGGCTGAAGCAGACAAGATTCTGGAAGAGGCCAAAGCCAAGCAGCTGGAGATGCTCTCCGAGAGTGAGATCATGAAGCTCGCTGCGGCGCAGGCTGAAGAGCTGAAGAAAGCAGCCTCTGTAGAGGCAGATGGAATGCGCCACGGTGCAGATGAATATGCTCGCGACGTGCTCGGCAAGCTTGAGGCCCGGATTGAACAGGTGCGCTCTTCAGTGGAGCGCAGCCGTTCGGAGCTCGGGGTGACATCCACAAAGATGGAAGACTCGCCGATCCCTCAGGAAGAGCTGAAGGTTTAGCATGTCGTCCGCGCCGTCGGCCTTTCAAGCAGGAGCTGTTTTCCTGGGCGCGGGTATTGGCGGAGTGATTCGCTGGGCAGTGAGTGTGGCGATGAAGCCCTCGTCAGCCGAGGCGTTCCCTGTTCACACGTTCACCGTGAACCTGGTCGGGTCCTTCTTGATCGGCCTGGTCTTCTTTATCCTGCAGTCGAAGAATGCTTCGCCGACGTGGCAGCTCTTTGCTGTGACCGGGATTCTGGGCGGCTTTACGACCTTTTCAGCCTTCTCAATCGAGGCTCTCCTGCTGATGCAAAAGGGAAAAGCAGCGCTCGGCATCGGCTATCTTCTCGGCTCGTGCATCTTGGGCCTTCTGCTCGCGTGGGGCGGCCTGCAATTAGGCGAAAGGCTCACCTCCTCCTCGTAATTCACTAAACTCGCGTCATCGCGATGAAAAAGGCACTGATTATCTTCTCGGGCGGACTCGATACTACGGTCTGTGTCCCGATGATGCGTGAGGAAGGCTACGAGGAAATCACAACCGTTCTGGTTGACGTTGGACAGCCCCGTGCTGACATTGAGCAGGCTGCCGAGCGGGCTGCCATCCTCAAGACCGATCACTACGCTCTCGACGTGCGAGACGAGTTCGCCGCTGATTACTGCTTCCCGGCAATCCACGCCAATGCAGACTACTTCGGCTATCCGCTCTCCACATCGATCGCCCGGCCCCTGATTGCGATGCGGGCCGCGCAGAAAGGTGTTGAACTCGGCGCTGAGCTGTTTGTTCACGGCTGCACCGGCAAAGGCAACGACCAGTTCCGACTGGAGCACGGCCTGCGCATGTTCGCACCAGATGTGCCGATCACAGCCCCGATCCGCGAGAAGAACCTCACCCGAACCTGGGAGATCGAATACGCCAAGAAGGTCGGCGCACCGATCGGTCAGTCCACAGACAAGATCTGGTCGA
Source organism: Fimbriimonadia bacterium (assembly GCA_029824475.1). Classification (GTDB taxonomy): domain Bacteria; phylum Armatimonadota; class Fimbriimonadia; order Fimbriimonadales; family Fimbriimonadaceae; genus JALGXY01. The sequence goes on from JALGYA010000189.1 coordinate 4,995, forward strand.
TCGACGAGAATTTCTGGGGACGCTCGATCGAAGGCGGCCGACTCGAAGAGCCCGGCTACGCTCCGCCAGAGCACATCTTCGAGTGGACCAAGTCCTTTGACGACGCTCCAAACGAGCCTCAGACTGTAGAGATTGAGTTCGTCAACGGCGACCCAGTCTCCATCGATGGCGAGAAGCTCGATCCGCATGCATTGATCCTCAAGGCGAACGAGATCGCGGGCAATCACGGTGTGGGCCGCATCGATATGATGGAGGACCGAATGATCGGCCTCAAGGTTCGCGAGAACTACGAGTGCCCTGGCGCGACTCTCCTCATCGCTGCACACAAGGCACTTGAAGAGTTGATCAGTACCCACGAAGAGCGGCAGTTCAAGGCGCTCGTCGATCAGCAGTGGGCTGAGATGGCCTACAAGGGCCTCTGGTGGGATCCCTTCATGGAAGACCTCAACGCCTTCATCGGCAGCGTGCAGAAGCGCGTGACCGGCAAGGTTCGCATGACCCTGTTTAAGTCGAGCATGAAGGTCGCCGGACGAGATTCAGACTGGGCGCTCTACAGCGAAGCAGCAGCGTCGTTCGATGACGACGAAGTGCTGGAGCAGAGCCAGATGACCGGCATGGTCCGGACACACGGCATGGCGAGCCAGATCTACTTCGGCATCAAGAACAAGTAGTCCAGTTCAGCGCAGACAAAAAAGCCCGCTCCCGATTTGGGAGCGGGCTTCTTCTTTGCAGATCAGCGGACGGATGCGTCGCCGGTTCCGTTGAACCAGCCGTTGTCCAGTTCGCCGTCACCGTTCTTGTCATCGAGCTGCTCTAGCCTCATTGAAGACGCATGGCTGTCAGCGAATGCGATCGTGACTCGGCCAACCTGCCACTCTGCAGGGATCGCTCGGCAGCCCCAGACTCCTGGGCCAGCAGCACCAGAGCCGCAGGCTGTTCCTGCACCGTAGAAGCCGCTGGGTTTGCCGCTTCCGCGGAGGCTGGTCAAAGGTGGGTCGACAACATACTGCCCGCCGGTATCCGTACCCGCCGTAGTGCTTGTCTGGATTGTGAGCGAAGGTCTTCGAGAACATCTCCAGGCTCGCGAGAGGTCCGTTGAAGATGTCTTCGTTCTTGATGTACGGGTAGATGTAGTCGGCCCAGCGTGTTCTGGGCGATGTTCCGCTGGGGGAGGACATCATCGGGTAGCCGTCGGCGTCCGTGGTGTACATCGAGAGAGCGAGGGAGAGCTGTCGGCAGTTGGAGAGGTTCACAGTCCGCTTCGCGGCCACCTTGGCCTGGGTGAAAACGGGGAAGAGAATCGCTGCAAGGATCGCGATGATGGCGATGACGACTAGCAGTTCGATCAGGGTGAATCCGGTCCGGGTGGAAGCGAGTTTTCGCATGGTGGCCAAAATTAGTTTTTGACGACTCAAAATTAGCCTTTTGCCTTGGGTGAAAGCAAGTAACTGCACAAAAATGTGCACTTAGGCCCGGTCTCGATTATGATCGGCTGGGGCAATGCGCCTACTGGATCTCTATGAAGCCGTCGGAGCTGTGAAGATCATGGGCTCTTTTGGCCTGGTCAGCGACAGGAATTGAACCTGTTCCGCCTTGTGAAGTGCGGGCGTTCATGCTGGCGTTGGGTTGGAGGTTTGCCAGGGCGCTTTCCGGCGCGCCGGGGCAGATCTCCTGGAGATCGGCTGCTGTAAGATCCTCAAGGCCGATGCCTCGATCGAGGCAAGTGCGGACGGCCTTACCGACCGCCTCATGGGCTTCGCGGAACGGCATTCCGGCTGCCGCGAGGGCGTCTGCGAGGTCTGTGGCAGTAGAAAAATCGCCCTGACTGCCATTGGCCATCTGATCAGCCTGGTACTCGGCAGTGGAGATCATGATCGTGCAGAGTCTGAGCGAATCCTGAGCCAGCTGCATCGAATCGAACAGCGGCGGCTTGTCCTCTTGCGTGTCGCGGCTGTAGCCCAGGACGAGGCCCTTCATAGTTGTCGCAAGCGCTGTCCAGTTTCCTACTGCGCGGCCTGTGCGGCCGCGGATCAGCTCCGCCATATCGGGGTTGCGCTTCTGCGGCATGATGCTGCTGCCAGTTGTGACCGTATCGCTCAGCTTGATGAACCCGAATTCTGGGCTCGCCCAGAGGATGATCTCCTGGCTCAGGCGGCTCAGGTCAATCATGATCATCGCACAGATATGCAGCCCGTCCAGGATGAAGGAGCGGTCAGAAGTTGCGTCAAGAGCGTTAATGGCTGGTGCGCGGAATCCCATGAGGGACGTGGTTTCCCAGCGGTTGATTCCGTGCGGCGTACCAGCAAGGGCTGCTGAGCCGAGCGGGTTGGTGGAGATGATCTCCAGAAGGCGCTCCAGCCTCCAACCGTGCCTCTGTAGGGCGTAAAAGTGTGCCAGGTGGTGGAATGCGAGCGAAATCGGCTGTGCGTGCTGCTGGTGCGTGACGCCGGGAAGCGTGGTCTGCGTGTGCTCGTCGGCGACAGCGAGGAGCGCCTCCTGGAGGGCCTTGATCTGCTTCTGCAGTTCTCCGGCTCTGCGCCTTAGCCACAGGCGGGCGTCTGTGGCGACCTGGTCGTTGCGGCTGCGGGCTGTGTGGAGGCGGCCTGCTGCGTCGCCAATCAGCTCGGTTAGGCGCATCTCGACGGCTGTGTGGATGTCCTCGACGTCCTGGGGGAGCTTTTCGGGGCCGTCCTGCAGAATCTGCTCGAGGCCTTTGCAGATGACACCAGCATCTTCGACACTGATCACGCCGGTTTCGCCCAGCATCTGAGCGTGAGCAAGACTCCCCATGACGTCTTCTCGCCAAAAGGTGAGATCGTCCTCTATCGACTGGCCGAACCTATCGACCAGATCAGAAGAGTCGTCGCGGAAAGCACCGCCCCAGAGCTTGCGCATGGGCCGGAATTATGAAGGAATCCCGGCCCAATGCGTGAGCCTAAGCCTTAGTCAGGACGGCAAGCTCTGCGATCGCAGCCCATTCGCGGCCCTCGATCTCTTTGATGCAGTACGCACGAATGTGCTTGGCTGAGACCGGCTTGTCCAGATAGATGCGGACGGTATCCGTGCTGTTTCCGAGCTCAACTTTCTTGACAGGAGTCCAGGACTTGCCGTCATTGCTGACCTGCAGCTCCATCTCAGCGAGGCGGCCGTTGCTCTGACCGGATCGCGCTGTGTATTCGAATCCAATGATGTCGGCAGCTGCGCCAAGATCGATCGCCAAGTGATGCGGATAGTTCGGCTTCGCGCCAGACCAAGACGTGTGCCAGAACGTGTCCGACTGACCGTCGATCGCATTCTCCGGCTCACCCTCGCCCGGCTCGAAGCTGGACGCGGTGACTTTCCACCCTTTGGTGGAGAGCCTTGTGAACGGGATGATCTTGGCGAGGTCGATCTGGACCTCTGCACTCGGTAGGCTGTTCTCGCTGAACGCGATGGCCTTCAGCGTCACCTTATCGGTGATCTTCGTAGTCTGCGTCAGCACTGGAGAAGATCTCGTGGGAGTCGAGCCATCCGTTGTGTAGCGGACGACGCTGCCTTCGCTGCCTGTGGCTGTGATGGCGCCGTTGTCGGCTTGGCTGATGATCGGCTTGGCCGCGATCGGGAGTTCTTCCCACACGACTGCTTCATCACCGCTGAACGGGCGAATCGCATAGCCGATGTTGAACTGGCCTGGTCGGCAGAGGTAGATGCCCATCGGGCCGGGGCCACAGCTTGCGCCGCCGAGGCCGGCCTGAGCTGCTGTGATGCAGACCACCGTGTCGTCACGAGGAACGAGCTTGTTGTAGCGCCGAGGCTCGCCGTTTCGATGCCGCGCGGCATCGAGCTGATCCGCTGTGAAGCGGGAGACCTGCATGCCCATCGGGTTGTCCATGACGAAGACGGCGCCGCTGCCAGCTTCGTCAGTCAAGGCGCCCCAGCGGACCTCTTCCTTGTTGCCGTTGTCCTGGGGTCGGATGTACTCCTCGTACTGCTCTTCAATGCTGCCGGAATAGACGCTGATGTCAGCGGCGTACCGGCGGTCTGGATAGCTCTCGATGGGGCCACGACCGTACCATTTGAACTGGCCAAGGCCGGGAGCAGTGAAGAACCGGACGCCAACTTTAGGCAGGGAGGGAAGCTGACCAACTGGTGTATAGGTGCCATCTACCTTAATGCTTCCGTCGCCAAAGACGGTGTAGACGGTCCGCTCCTTGAATCCGCTGCCTTTGAAGCCGAGGTTGTCAACTTCAGTGGTAACGCGCCAGGCAGTGTCGCTGATCTGCGAGGCGTCGAAACGGCGTACGACGCGAGTGATCTGGCTCAGGCCGCTGGCTGTCCAGGAGTTTCGCAGCCAGATGTCGTTGTCGGTGAAGGACCGGTAGAGGTCGAGCTTGGGCCCGGAGTTGGAGATGATCTCTTGATCGCCGTAGTTGAGGCCGACGATTTCGGCCCCGCTCTTATCGAACTGCACGCTGAAGTCGGTTCCGATGAGCTGAACGATGCCGTCATCCTCAGTTTTAGCCACGATCGGACCCATGCTGCCGATCGCTGCTGCCGCCCGATCAGAGGTGACCGGAAGCTGCATCTGCTCCCAGGCGACTTCGAGTCCGTCTTCGTCCCAGAGAACATTCTCCTTCTGGGCAATGCCGACTCTCAGGAAGTTCTCGTGCCCTGCCTCGAAGCCGTCAACCGGAAGGTTAGTTTTCCAGGTCTCGCCAGGTGTGATTGAAGGCAGAGTCATGTCGCCGTCAGCGACG
>JALGYA010000190.1 GCA_029824475.1 Fimbriimonadia bacterium
AGCACGACCGATTGACGGCTCGCGATCCACTCGTCCAAGCCGGATTGAGCACTGCCCGCCTTCTGGAAGATCGAGTGTTGCGATGGCTGCGCCAGCCTTCAAGTCGATCGCCTAACTACGATATGTCAGAAAATCGCCATTCACCTGAAATCCTGCCATCGCACACAGCTCCTTCATGACTGGCATCGTGTCAGGATGCCCGACGAACAAGAGGCCAGCTCTCGAGCCTCCGTCCCATTCTCCGCGACGGCCGCGGGAAGGCGCCCAGCCCTCATGAGCCTTGTCAACCACCATCGGCATGCGCCCAGACCGGCGAGAAACCCGTCCGCGGTCCATCAGAGTCCGCCCCCAGGGATCAAAGATGACTTCAGTCGCATCGGCAGGAACGGTGAATTCAAAAGTGGAGGAAGCCGAAGACCCGGAGGGATTGAGAACAACGCTCTGGCTCCTCTCATAGCCTGGCGTGATCACCAGCACCTCCATCTTGATGCGATACGGATCGTCTTCAAAAATGGCCTTGCCCGTGACGCGTGTCCCCGCCTTCTCAACGTCAGCAAGCGAGAGCTTCGCCCAGCCGGGGCGGCGAATCCATTGGTCAAAAAATAGCTTGTGCTCCGGACCAACCGCATCCTCGAAGTCAGCCCACGTCGCAGCCCTGCCATTCGGATAACGAGCAAGCCACTCAGCGATCGCAGAAACCATGAGCTTCCGACCCAGCTCATACTCCAGCATCTGCAGAACCAGGGCGCCTTTGCCGTAGCCCAGAGAAGATGCGGCGTTGCCGACCGCCGCGCCAGAGTCAGCGCAGGAGTAGGTCGCATACGCACCCGAGGGCCGGGCAGTCCGCACGAATGCTCGTCGCTGATCCGCGCGAATGCCTGGGCCGCCTTCGCGGGAGTAGTGTCCCTCGCCATAGACCGCGAAGCTCTCGTTCCAGAAGTTCTTCAGATACGTGTTCGGAATGATTCCGCCGAACCATGTGTGGGCGGGTTCGTGCGCGTCCTCGTCCGGGAGCCAGCCAGTGCCGTAGGTGGCGTAGGAATACCCCTCCAGAGCGCCGCCTCCATACAGCCGAGAATCCACCGCGCCAAAGGCAGGGAAGGGGTACTTCTTGAACTGGCTGAAGTGTTGGATTACATCCGGCATCAGTTCAAGCTGCATCTCCATGTCGCTCCTGCTGAGCTCCCGAGACAGCACCCAGTAGTCGATGCCGTTAACCGTCTTGCGAGCTTCCTGATAGTCACCCGCGGAGAGGCTGAGATAGCAGATCGGTACGTCCATTTCGTAGCGAAACTCGCGCTCGGTGCCGACTGCTTCATTAGAAACAAGTGCGCCGTTCGCGACAGCCTTCCAGTGCAGAGGCGTATGGATGTCCACGCTGAATGGAATCGGCTGGCGCGCCAGCATCGGCCACCAGTAGTCGTTGGTGAGCTGAGCCTCATCCATCCCCACCGTCCCTGAGAACCCAGGGCCGTTCACAACCCCTTCATAAGTGAGCGTCAAAGAGCTCTCTGAATCATCTCCCACATCGAGCCCAACCACGCCACCCGCCTGAGCAAAGGCAACGTCCTGACCAGCAGCATTGACAACTGATGAGACTCGGTAGTGATCGGAAATCCTGACCAGCACGGTGTCGGCGCTGCCTGACTCGCGCTTCATCTGGATCTCAGCTTTGATTTTCGCCTTCTTGGCTGGCCGATTAAACCAGACCTCCAGGTCTTCACGAACCAACCGATGCCCGAAAGCATCCTCTTCTGGAATGCGCCTCACCAGCTTAGAGTCCTGCACCACGAAGACCTGGTCGCCGATGCCCTGCGTGGTCATCTTTGTATGGAACACGGCGAGTACCTGCCCTGATGGCATGGTCGCCACCTCTACATTCCAGCCGTACCGCCCGATGCCATAGACACCTGGGCGCTTCAGAAAATCAAGATCGCTCTCAGGCACTCCAGGGCCGAGATAAGAAGTGAGAACGGTCGTGTTCTTCGCTCCCGCGAGGGCGTCAAGTTTGCCTTCAAATCCGTTTTGGGAGACGCACAGCGCGGCTAGCAGAACAGAGACCATTGGCGCACATTGTATCCGAGGTCCAGGACCACGCCTGCCTGCTTTGCTATAATGTGCCCGGCGACGTAGCTCAGCTGGTTAGAGCGCACGGTTCATACCCGTGAGGTCGGCGGTTCGATTCCGCCCGTCGCTACCATAAATCCACTCATAACTCACTCATTGCAATCATTTCACCGCTCGGATTACTCATCCGGGCGGTTTTTTTGCATCTGAGTTTTGGCTAGAGTTGGAAGCGGATCAATTCGAGGATCCGCTGCAGGTCTTCATCGTTGAAAAACTCAACAACAAGCTCGCCGCCTTTGCCCGACTTCTTGATCGTCACTGGGGAGCCCAAGTGCTCGCTGAGCCCCTGCTCCAGTGCCTGAAGATTCGGATCGGCTTTCTTCTTCTTTTGTTTGGACTTGCCGGATGAGCCGCCTGGCTTGGCTGACTCCATTCCGCGTGCCGCCTGCTCGGCTTGTCGCACGGTCAGGCCGTCGCCGATAATCTTGTCAAACAGCGTGATCTGGCGCTGGGGGCCGGAGACCATGAGCAGGGCGCGTGCGTGACCCTCACTAACAACCCCCTCGTGCAGCGCGTCTTGAACCTCCTCCGGAAGCTGAAGCAGCCGCAGGGTGTTCGAAATAGCCACGCGAGACTTACTCACCTTCTTGGCGACATCTTCCTGCTTCAGGCTGAACTCCTGCTGCAGCCGCTTGTAGGCGTATGCGCATTCCATGGGGGAGATGTCTTCGCGCTGGACGTTCTCGATCAGCGCGATTTCTAATGATGTCTGTGCTGAAGCTGATCTGACGCTCACCGGCACTTCGGCCAGTCCCGCTGCCTTGGCAGCACGCAGGCGCCGCTCTCCCGCGATCAATTCGTATTTGTCGTCTCCCACTGGTCGAACGACAATTGGCTGGATTACGCCGTACTCTTTGATCGAATCAGCAAGCTCCTGCAGCGCCTCTTCATCGAACGACTTTCGAGGCTGCCTTTTGTTCGGCCGGATCGATCCAACTGAGACCGATGTGGGCGCTGCTTCGCTCTGTTCGCTCAGCAGTTGTGACAGTCCTTTTCCTAGTGCGCGGCGCATAGATTGAGTACCTCTTCAGTGAATTCAGCGTAGGCGACTGCGCCTTTGGAGCTGGGGTAGAGCTGCAGTGCAGGCTCGCCAAAACCTGGCGCCTCGCTCAGCCTGACGTTGCGCGGGATGATCGTCTGAGCGACCTTGTCGCCAAAGAACTCTGTGACTTCCTCACGCACTTGTCGGCTCAGCTTGTTTCGGCCATCATACATCGTCAAAATCACCCGGCCGATCTTTAGCTCTGGGTTGATTCGCTTCTTCACGATGTCGATTGTCTTCATCAGCTGCGACAGCCCTTCCAAAGCATAGAACTCGCACTGCATCGGCACGATCACTTCGCTGGACGCCGCCAAAATGTTGATCGTGATCAGCCCCAGGCTCGGTGGGGCGTCGATGATGATCCAGTCGTATTCGTCGCTGACGGACTCAAGTGCGTCGCGCAGCAGAAGCTCCTTGCCGACCGCATTCAGCAGCACAGCCTCAGCTCCTGCCAGGTCGAGCGTGGCCGGAACAATATCCGGCTGCCCCTCTCCGAGAGACAGAATTGCAGGCTTCAGCACACCATCGGACTCAGCGTTGTTTGAAAGAGCAGAAAAGACGTCAAACAGGGTTGCTTCGACGGCCCTTTTATCGACTCCGAGGCCGGTGGTGGCATTGCCCTGAGGGTCTGCATCCACCAGGAGCGTTCGGTGTCCTTTTGCAGCAAGCCCAGCTGCCAAGTTTACGGCGGTCGTGGTCTTGCCCACACCGCCTTTTTGATTCACAACGCCCCAGATCGGCACAGGTCTATTATGACCACCGGCAGGCACAAATAAGCCCCGTCAGCTCAGCTGTCGGGGCTTATTTTCTTGGTCTTGTCGAGGGATCAGCGGTCGATCTGGAACCAGACGATCTTGTATCCGCCGTACGAGGACTGCAGACCGATCGTGTGCTGTACCGTTTCCGGCTCGCCCCACGCGTCGTAGTACGAGTGCTCTGCAACGATGATAGCTTCACCTCGGGCAGTTCGGACATCTTCGATTCGATATCGAACAGTGTCTGTGCCTTCAACAAGGTCTCGCATCATGTCGTAGAAGTCTTCGTTTTCCATCTGGTAGCCGGTGTGGTCTTCCAGTTCGACTTCTGTGCGGCCATTCGATGGGATCATCCGCTCGATGTCGCGCATGTCGCCATCCTCAAACGCTTCGACGATGTTGTCTACTGCGTAATCGAGGCTGCTGTACCTCGTGTAGTTATTCTCAGGGCGTCGCCAGTAGTAGACGGTGTTGCATCGAGCGTAGATCCGGATCGGATTGTAGATGAACGTGACCCTGCCGATGTTCACGTACGCCGGCATGTGCCCGTAGAAGTAGAACGGGGAAGGTGCGCAGCGGTACGGATCGTAGGTGTAGTAGTAGTGAGGATAGAACCAGTGGTTGTCCGTCCAGAACGGGCTGTAGTGGTGGTATCCGCGGCGATAGTGCTCGACGACTCGGTTGCTCCGGCGAGCGCCCTGGTCAACTCTTCGAGGAATTGTTACAACTCGGCTCGGCCTGGTCGTCTGACCTCTGGCCACCTCGTTGTTTTGAGTTCCATAGCTCGAGTTTCCTGATCGTGCAGGAATGCGGTTGTTCTTGCGGTGATTGAGCAGTACATCTGCAATCTGAGATCCACCGCTTCGGTTGATCCGGCTGTTGTCGCCAGTGCTGCGCTGAACGTTCCCGCCGCCAGCCGACTCTCGGATGCCTCTGGAGCCGCCGCCGAGGAGTCCGCCGTTGCGTGAGGAGTTCCGCTGACTCGCACTCTGCTCGGAGCTGCTGCTCTGACCGCTGGTCTGGGAGTTTCGGTCACGATCGATCTTCGTGTTGTTCTGCCGATTTCGCATCGACTCGAGAACACCTTTTCTCTGTGATGAGGAGTTGCGGCTGCTCTGAGTGCTGCTGTTCCTCTGGGAGTTGGATTCGCGAGCACCGGCGCTCTGCCGGCTGCTGGCGCTGGACTGAGCACTGGCGCGAGCAGAGCCAGGCCGCGACGTTGCGCTGGAAGTGGAGCTTCTGCGAGTTGATCCGTAGCCGGGGCCGCTGCTGCTGCTGGAGCCGCCGCCTGCAGAGGATCCGCTGCCGCTTCGTGATGAGGAGTTTCCGCTCCGCGAAGAAGAAGTGGAGCTTCGCTTGGACGAAGAACTCGAATTCTGTGAAGAGCTTCTCACAGGCGGCCTGCTCGACTGGCTCGAAGAAGTGGAGCTTCGCTTAGACGAAGAACTCGAATTCTGTGAAGAGCTTCTCACAGGTGGCTTGCTCGATCGGCTCGACGAGGAGCGTGAGCTGGACGACTTGGACTGAGTTGAACTTGACTTGGATTTAGACGAGCTCGACTTTGAGCTTTTCTCGTTCTTCTCCCTTTGTCTGCTTTGGGCATCAGCGGGGAGTGTTGAGACCGCAAAAAGCGACCCAACGGCGAGTGCAGCGATAAACGCTTTGATCTTCATAGCAACATTCCTCAGACAATTCTTAGACGTGTCTTCAAGAGTCAGACGACTCAGCGGCCCAGCCGTTTTGCTGGTCTGCTGCTTATTATAGGGGCAGATTCAGGCGTGTCAACCATGAAAAAGCCCATATCTCTGGAAAACTTTGCCGAGCCTTACACTCTCACGATCTGGATTTCGGCTGAAATTGAGAGGGTCCGAGCGGCCTGGCTGGACTCCAACGAGATCACAAAGTGGTTCCTCACGACGGCTAAGAACACGACCCCTGATGGAGCAGAAACCAGGCTCGCCGAAGTCGGCGGCAAGTACACCTGGACGTGGATCGAGGGCACAACAGACACGGGCACGTACCAGCGAATCGACGACACCGGTGTCAAGTTCGGCTGG
>JALGYA010000191.1 GCA_029824475.1 Fimbriimonadia bacterium
ACAGATCAAGACTCCAGCGGAATTCGCCGAAGGGGGTCAGATTCTGGACATCGGCTACGAGCTGCCTGAAGGCTTGGGGGCACTTTTCATGCCCAGTGATTTCTCAAATCACGCTGATTCATCCAATTGCCGGCACTATGGTGTTTTCGGCCCCGATGGCCGTATGGTTAGTGTCTCGCTGGTCTTCATTTCGGACGGCCTGGCAGGCATCTACTGCGTGGCTACGGACGCGAAGCACCGAGGCAAAGGGATCGGTGCGCACGTCACAGCGGAACCGCTCAGAATCGCCGCGAAGCTCGGCTGCCGAGTAGGTGTACTGCAGTCATCAGAGATGGGCTATCCCGTGTATGAACGGATTGGGTTTATGGCTACAGGCGTTGCGCCGATGTACGTCCGGATGCCTTGAACCTGAGCAGGAGGTGTCTCGCCTCACCAATTCGATCAACGTGAGAAGGGGGAGATTAAGAGAGGGGGCATTGCGCGAGCACATCCGCGAAAAACGAGTTGTAGGTCAGGAAGCAAAGATCACGACTCAAGACTCAAGATTCAAGATTCATCTGTCCCCCTCCTAGCCTCCCCCACCCAAGCGGGGGAGGGACCAGAAGCAATCACCAGATCAGCGCGTTGAACAGGAGCTTGAACGTGCCGTGCGGTTGACCCCTGAAGGCAACCTCTGGCCCAAATAGAACCAGCTTTCCTTCACCGATATCGAAGGACGCCATCGACGTGCCGCCGTCCAAAACTTCCTGACCCCAAGCCCAGCCGGAGCGGAGCGGAGTTTCGGAATCGAACCATGCCAGCCGTGAGCCACCACCGATCTTGAACACGGGGCTGCGGCTGAACACGACATCGGCCTTGTTGTTCATGCCTAGTGCGAGTGGATGGGAGGTGTCGATCTTGACCTCAAGAAGCGATCCAGGGACAAAGAAATCTTCGCGGCCGAGCGTGCTGCCTTCTTCATCAACAAGTGCGCTCTCTACCGGAAGCTCCAGCTGCGTCGCTAGCCGTGTGGATGACCCGATGGTTACGACCGTGCCGCCCTTCTCGATAAAGCTGCGAACCTGAGGCAGAGAAGTGTCCACCGAAAGGGAACCCTGGCGGGCGGCCCACTCATCGGGAACGTTCTCAACAGCTCCACGACCGCGCCCGGTACCGAACGTCATCCCGGTCACCATGATCAGCGAGTCGTACTTGGAGAGGATCCCAGCATCAATCTCTGGCGGATAGACGACATCGAAGGAGAACTCAAACTGCTCCAGAATCCAGCGCGTCCAGCCTGAAGGCATCGAGCCGCCGTAGGTGTCGAGCAGTGCAACTCGCGGGGCAGGCACTTTGGTCAGTCCGCTAGAGGGCCGAGAGAAATTCTCAACACGAACAGCATTCTCCTTTGCCAGCTTAGTGAGGATCGAGCGGGCGGAGCCCGTGTTTGGCACCCAGAAGGATCCGAGATCGACGCCGACATTAGCTTCGACCTGAAGCTCCGTCATCCGGTAGACATCGATTCCCGCCTTGTGCAGCCGGTTCATCGCTCGGAACGAGTCGTTGACACGACCATCGATCAGATAGCCATCGGCCGAGGAGGAGAGATCGGCTTCCACTGATGCGGAAGTAACATCCTTCAGTTTCGGAAGGCGGACATCGAACGCTTCAGTAACACGGACCACGTCGACACCCATGGAGAATGCCATCGTCCAGCCGCTGCTGTCGTAGGGGGCCGTCGGAGGAGCGCCGGGGTAGGCGAAGTCATCCGGGTGGACCTGTGGCTCGAACATGCTGATCACGTGCGCTCGGAACGCCTGGTCAGCCCTAACCACATAGCTGCCAGAAGGGTAAATCGTGTCGCCATAGGCGAATGAGCGATGCGCCTGGTGGACGTCAACACCGTTCTCGATTAGGGCATTGACAAACTTAGTCGCGGTGGAGAAGTCGGCCTGATCCGAGGGGATGATGTAGGCGCGGGCGTCCTTGTTCTCCTGCGTGCGAACGGTTTCAGCTGAGCGGGACCCTTCGATGAGACGAGGATTAGGAACCCACGAATCCTTGCGGCCCTTGGCGATGGCGTTGCGGCCCATGCGCCAGATGTTCATCAGGATCGTCTCGCGGTAGCGGGCGGCGTAGTCGATCACCGCGTAATTGGCTGTCACCGAATAGTCGACCGACTGCCGGAAGTGCCACGTCTCCTGCGCATCGATGGGCAGTGGGAGGTCAGCGTGCGGCATCTGTCTGCGGCTCACGTAGGGGATGCGTGTAGGCGTCGGCGTTCCCATCGTTTCGGTCAGGATGCCGACGATGTTGTGGAAGTAGGCAGTCGTCCGGAGGCCGCCGTTCCACCAACCGGAGTAAGTCGCGCCGGTCCTCATGGTGACACCCGGTTTGTCTTCAGCAAGGAAGCGGTTGTGCATCGCCGAGCTGACCATATCGAGGCCTGTTCTCACCAGCGGATCGACTTCAAAAGCGAACGGATCACGGAAAGGCGGAGCGAACATCACAGTGCCGCCAGGGGCTGTCTGGTGATGGTTGAACATGATCTGCGGATACCACTCGCGGTACATCACGCGGTTCATGTTCTTGGTCTCCTGCTGGGTGGAGGCGAAGAAGTCTCGATTGTTGTCGTGACCTATGTACTTGTGATAGAGCCTCGGCAGCCCCCGGCTTGAGCGCTTCAGCGGGTCCTCGTTTCGCATGTACCAGTCGGCAACTAGATCATGTCCGTCCGGGTTGGCATGCACGAGCAGGATGATCGTGTCCTTGAGGATGCGTGTGGTCTCTTCGTCGTTCTTGGAGACAAGCTGCCAGGCGGTCTCCATGAGGACCTGCGGGCAGAGGACTTCGTTAGCGTGCAGTCCGCCGTCGATCCAGACCACGGCTTTGCCATTCTTGGCAAGCTTCTTGGCTTCGTCTTCGTCGATGCCTTCGGCCCTGGCCAGCTTTGTCGCAGTTCTGCGGTACTGGTCTAGCCGCCCCATGTTTGTGGGGTCCGAGATGATCGCCATGTACTGATCTCGGCCTTCTTCGGTCTTGCCGATGTTGACCAGCTTGAACCGGTCCGACTCCTTGTCGAGCTTCTTCCAGTAGGCGGTGAGCTGCTGGTAGTTGGCTAGGAAATAGTCATCGCCAAGGTTGTGCCCGAACTGCTCCTTAGGCGATGTCTGGGAGAGCGCCGTCGTCACCAAGGCGGCTAAGCAGAGGGCTGTCACTGCACGTTTCATGAATGCAGATCATGCTACTCGGAATCTATTGATCTGTGGTCTAGGTCTTCGCACGAATACATGGCCAATCGGCGTCAAGGAAGACAAGGCAACCAATGAGGAGACTTTGGCTGATACCGGGGGCGATTGCGACTGGACTGATGCTGGAGGCGGCGCTGCCGCCTGTCGGGGCGGGATGGTTGACCTTCCTGATTCTGATTCCGCTCTTTGCATCAGCACTGGGGCAGGGGTTCGCTTTTGGCTTCCTTGGCGGTCTCGGTTCGGCGCTGCTCGCCGGGGCGGCTAGCGGCCAGGGGCTGTTCCTGGAGCCGAGCATGCTGCAAGCAGACTCGAGTTGGAACTACGTCAGCTTCTTCCTCTTCGGCTTGGTCATCGGTTTGATGGGCGGCTTGGTCGGGGAGGTCAAAGAGCTTGAGTTCCGCCACTGCTTTGTACTTGCAGCATGGGGTGTTTTGTTCGAGGCGATGCTGCTGCTCATCCTGCCGGCCCATATCGCTCTGCCACTCTATCAAAACGGCGCAGCCCTTGGAATTGCCTCAGTCGGTGGCATTTGGCTCGTTTCGTACCTTGTCTATCTAGTTTCGCTGCTGCTTGTCCGCGCTCTCGTCGAGAAGAAGACCTGGAAGTGGGGCGTGGCAGGAATGGCCCTTTCCATTCTTGTAGCCTGGCCAGGCATCAAATCGAGTGACGAGCATGAGATTCTGGTGGCTGCGGTACAGACCGAAGCGGTGGATATTGAGACGCTGACAAATCTGAGCAGACCCGCAGAGGAGCAGCATGCTCAGTTCATCGTATGGCCAGAGCTGAGCGCCTTTGACATCGCATACGACGGTGAGATATCCAAACTGGAGGAACTCAGCCAGAACGACCTGCACAGTGCCTTCGTAACCACGTATCGAGACGCCACGGAGCCGATGCCGCACAACGTCGCCTCAATCTTCTACCAGGGTGAACGGATTGGTCAGTACGCCAAGCGCAAGCCCTTTGCCGGGGAAGTGAAGGAGCATGCGGCGGGTACAGAGGCTGTCACCGTAAGCGCGACAGGGAAGAAAGTGCGGCTAAATATCTGCTTCGACTCCTGCTTCCCGGCGGTGATGCGGGATCAGATCAAGGACGACCTGCCCGACATCATTCTGCTCCCAACCCTCGATCCACCAGGGCCGTACGGGACGATCCAGGCACTGCATGCCGCCTATTCTCCCTTCCGTGCAGCGGAGCTTGGTGTGCCGATTGTGCGGGCTGATATCACTGCGTACTCGAACATCGTTGACTCGAACGGCGCGATAGTCGCCGAGGCTGGTTCGGGGACGGAAGAGGTGATCACGGCCTGGGTGGGCGCGCCGCGCAAGACGGTCTATCGCTGGGCAGGAGATTGGTTCCTGTACGCAAGCATCCTCTTTGCAATCTTTTCCTAAAGCGCAACCCAAAGAAGGAAACCGAAGAGGATTAGCCGCCTCATTTCCGCCGGAATACGATCTTCTCCGGCCCTTCGAGATCAACCTCAATCCCAGCCACAGAGTCCCCAGATATCAGGAACTTTGCAGGCGTTCCGCTCCCTGCGTCGTTGTCATGAGCTGCGAATGCGTCCTGGCCCGTGCTCACCATGATCTGAGGCAGATCATCCCAATTTAGGGAGAGCAGACCGCCAACATAGCTGACGGTGATATCACCAAACAGGTCGTTGTGATACACGCCTTCATACGCCGCAGGCTCGAGTGTGAGCTGGCCCGAGAGGGCGGGATTCGGGCTCAGAGGCTTGCGCTGCGCCATCATCTGTATGAATTGCCCGCCACGCTGGACGTAGGATTCACGCAGCTTCTCGTCGATTGGATATCCGGCTAGACGATCCAGAATGTCGATGGCTACAACTGTCCCAAATCCGGACCCGACCGAACCTGTATTGATGAGCACCGCGACTCCTGACTTGCCGTCTGGAAGCATCGCCACGTATGACGAATAGCCGGTGTAGCCTCCTCCGTGGGCCGCGAATCTCCTTTCATCGCGATAGCCGCCGACCTGCCAGGCGTGTCCGAACCCGGCAACCTTCCTGATCGATCCGTTGACCTCAGGAAACTTGGCTTGGGGTGTGAATGCCTGCCGGACGCTCTCTGGCTTCAGAATTCCAGCACCTTCGCTCAGCCAGAGTGACAGATACTTGGCCATGTCGCGCGGGGTCGTCATGAGGCCGCCTGCGGCGTGCATTGTGGCATCGGTCTTCATATAGGGTGCCGCCTCAGCTCCGTGGATCCCCATTGCGACAGGAATGGCCCAATTCGGATCGTCGTGCAGGGCAGAGATGTACGCAGTCGTTCTGTCCATTCCGCTCGGCTGGAAGATATTCTTGGCTAAGTAGTCCTTCCAGCCAAGGCCAGATACGGCTTTGATCACGCGGCCCAGAATCGTGTAGTGGACGTTGGAGTAGTCGATCTCCTTTGTCGGCTCAACCTTTGCAAGGATGCCGTAGAACCGGTCTTCGGTGATGCCGCCGGTGTAGGCGTCCAGCATGACCATGTCGCCATTGATTCCAGGCTTGTGGCTGAGAAGGTCTGCGATGGTGACTTTGGCCGCAAAAGCGCTATCAGCGAGAGCAAAGCGGGGAAGGTGCTTCTGGACTGGATCGCTGAGGTTGAGCTTGCCTTGTTCGGCCAGCTGGAGGATCGCTGCAGCAGTCATCGTCTTGGTGATCGATGCGATGTAGTAGCGCGTGTCGATGTCGG
>JALGYA010000192.1 GCA_029824475.1 Fimbriimonadia bacterium
CTGGATCCCGAAACGAAGGGAGTTCCATTGGCGACGACAGTCGGCCCTTCACTTCCAGGGCCGTAAAGCACCGGATCACCATCCACATTCTCGAATCGACCTGCGACATAGCTTTCGAAGGTCACTGGGGCCTCACTCGGCTCCGGAGTCTTCTGCACAAGACCCTCTGGCTCCTCAGGCTCGACGATCTTCTCCGGTGTGACCTGTTCCGGCTGTTCCGGGTTCACCACAATGATCGGAACTTCGGAGTTCGGTTTCTGCAGGCTGTTCCAGATGAAGAAGCTGACGAGAATCGCAACGGCGGCCAAGACTGCCAGAGCAAGGCGTCCCCTCAGCGGTGATCGCTCTGCCCTTTCTTGTTGCCTCTCTCTCAGAACCGCCAGCAGCCCGTTCCGAACTTGCCCGTTTCGTGATGTGTTGGCTTCGGCTTGCCCGCCGCGTGCTTCAGCCTCCCTCAGCATGGCCGCAGCAATCCTTCCGGTCGATGCCTCGGAAAGCTCAACGCCTTTCGCGTCATGACGTGCCTGCAGCATCTGAGGGAGCCGTTCCTCAAAGGCCAGTTCGCAGACAGATCGTGACGACGATGGTTCGACTCTGGCAGTTTCGGCCAGGACGTCGGTGAGCAGATTCTTTAGAGCATTCTCGTTCATGGCACCATCCACTCCCCGGCGACCTTGCGGCAGCGCCTCTTTGCTCGAGTCAGCAGCGACTCCACTCCCTTGTCGCTGCGGTTCATGATCCGAGTCATTTCCTTCACCGTGAATCCTTCGACAAAATGAAGAATCAACGACTCCTTTTCGTCCGGTGGCAGATGCTCGATCACTCCATCGAAGAACGCCTGAGCATCCATTCGGTCCGCGATTCGCTCAATGCTGCCATCTCCCCGCCATAGTGCCGTGAGGGCCTCAGCTCCTGCTGCGTCCAGTTCGGCGAGCTTCGATTGCGGAACTCGCTTCTGCCTGCCTTCGAGCCGATAGTGGTCTGCAAGCTTCATGTTTGCCAAGCTGCAGAGCCACGTCATCACCGAGCAGGAGCCATCGAAGGTGTCGGCGAGCGACACTGCAGCGAGAAAGGTGTCCTGGGTCAAGTCTTCGGCGTCCTCGTGACGCTCCCCGACCCGCCGGTAAACAAAACGGAACACAGCGCTGCCATACAGACGAAGGAAGTCTTCGACTGCCGAAGCCTGGCCACCGGCGACTCGCTCAATCAGCGAGGACTCGCTTTCGACCCGATAAGCCTCAGTCTCTATCGGCATACCGTCATCCACGGTCTTCGTTGCCATGTGCAAGGTACGCCCTTAGCGTGGCCCAACACAAGGCATCAATCTCGATATAACCTTCAATCGCCATCCGTGCGAAAACCCCGCGCGACGAAGCAAGATTCAATGGGACCGAATCGGCCGTGTTGTCAATGATGCGACGACAAAACCGGGTTCTGCAGCGAGGTCAGCGTCAATCTGATTATACGCAGAGCTGCGCAGATCCGATTGTGGAGCGACTTCCAAGCGGAAACCCGTTGACCAGATTGAGTTGGTCTCGTGGCCTCCGAATGATCTCGCTGGAGGTTGACGACACTTGCCCCTAAGCAGCTCAAGGATGGTGCCGGGTTTCCAGCACGTTTTTGCTAAGTCTTAGGCTCAAGCAGACAGAAGCGCCTCTCTCTGAATACCCCTTAGTTCAATTCTGCCGGCAATCTACTTTGGTTTTGATCGGTTTTCTGCAGCAACCTGATATATTTATGACAGAGCGGTTGGAAATCACATGCTTCTGAAGACACTCCCCATTGCGGCCTGCGCGGCCATCATTCTTTCCGGATGCGGCGGAGCCGTGTCCACTGTCTCATCCGGCGGAGGCGACACAGGCGGAACTCGTGAAGCCGTCGGAACAGCCAGAATCCGCGTGGACCTTGGGTCCGGAAATGTCACAGTCACCCCGCTGGACAATGCAGGGAGCAGGGCGATGTTCACCGGCAACGCCGTTGGTGTTTCAAGCTCCAGGGTTCTTGACGATGTTGGTGAGCTGACTCGACGTGCCATTGAGGTCACCCTGACCAACAACACGGCTGAGCCGATCGGAGCCAATGGTTCGTTCCGTGTGGTGTTGAGCGACTTCGCGAACCTCGGTGCACCTGAGCTGGACTACTCGGCCGACACGGAAGTTTCAACGCCGGCAACACCATCCCGACCCTATGGCGTTGACACGGATTCAGATGGAAATGTCTATTTCAGCGGTAAGACATCAGGCCAGGTTCACAAAATGGTGGGCGGAGCGACAGCTCAGCTCGCCAGCGGATTCAATGGACCGGCTGGTGTGGCCGTGATGCCAGGGACCGACAATCTTGTCGTCGCAGAGAACGGCGGAAACGTCATCTCGCTGACAAGCCTGACCTCCGGTGGGCGCACAGTCCTGGCCGGCACGGGAGCCGCCGGCTCCGCTGACGGTCCAGCGAACGCAGCTACCTTCGACAAGCCTGACGGCGTCACCGTTGACTCGCTTGGGAATATCTACGTCGCAGATGCGGGCACAAGCCGCATCCGCATGATCTCTGATCCTCTCGGTACACCGGTCGTGAGCACATTGGTTTCCAGCGGATTCACAACCATCGCTGACATCGATGCGGTGCTGATTCAAGGCACCGAGTATCTGTTGGTGGCCACAAAGCATGCAGTCTTCGGTGTGGCTCTTCCTGGCGGCCAAGTCTTTTCGCTGGCGGGCAGCCAAACATCATCAGGCAACGTGACCGGTGCAGGCGACAACGCTCGGTTCAAGCTTGTTCGTGGTGTAGACGCTGCCAATGGCGCGATCTTTGTGATGGACTCCCAGAATTATCAGGTGAAGCAGATAACGCTCGACCCTGGCGGGAACCCCATGAACAGCGCAAGCTGGCACGTGGCTGTGATTGCAGGCACAGGCGTCAATGCCCATGCTGACGGCGTCGGTAATGTCGCTCAGTTCCAGTACTCCCAGCACCTGGCGGCCTCACCAAGCGGCAGGCTCTTTGTGGCCAGCTACTCGGGAGACGCTGTGAGGCAGATTGAGAGCACCAGCTCTGTTCTGCCATTCTTGGGCAGCAGTGGCTCAGGCAGCTTGGAGCCAGTTAAGGTTACAAATGCTGATGGCAATTACAACGACGGCACAGAGTCCAGGCCGTACTTTGACTATGCCCTGTCAGGAGGCATCGATTCGAGCACAGCTTTCAAGCTTGACAAATGGGCATTTGCGATTCCTGAAAATGTCGCCGCGTTCGAATTTGTGATGGCTGTTGAAGGTGAGACAGAGACACCAGCTCTCCTGGATGCTGTTCTCACTACGGCCTCGCCGTACAACGGTTCAGACAACGTTTACACGAGATTGCTGGCTGGGGATCCAACACGTTCTGGCTTCCTGGATGGCCCTGGATCATCTGCTCTTTTGGACGGCCCGCAATTCTTAGACCACGCTGCAGATGGCACACTGTTCTTCACAGAGACGTTTAGCGCTTCGGTCAGGATGATGACCTTAGATGGCGTTGTTCGCACGATTGCCGGCGACCCATCACGATATGCTCCACCCACCAATACGTCTGGCGATCTTGTCTCATTCTATAACCCCTCCGGAATCCAGGTCAATGATGCCGGGACGGTGATTTACGTTTGTGATCAGTCTGCGGATGTCGTCTGCAGGATCAGTCTGAGCAGCACTTGGGCAGACAGGACGAATCCGGCGAATTGGAACGTCAGGATCATTGCAGGAACTGGGGTTGGCGGCTACGCCAATGGCGACGGCACCGTTGCCCAGTTCTACAGCCCAGTCGGCCTCGCGATGACTCAGGAGGACGAAACGATCTTTCTCACCGATTTCGGATTAAACAAGGTCCGAAAACTGTGGCTTGCTGGGTCAGATCCCAACAACCCTGCGCATTGGCAGGTCGGATTAGTCGCCGGGACTGACGCGGCTACTTCTGACAGCGGCTACGCGGACGGTTATCGAACAGCAGCTCGGTTTAATCGACTGATTGGCATCACGATAGGGCCTGATCAGAATCTCTACGTCGCTGATCGGGGCAACGACAGGATTAGGAGAATCACACCTGCCGGAGACGTGACTACGCTGGCGGGCGATGGAACATCCGGCCACGTTGACTCAACCAGTGGAGCCTCAGCCAGCTTCTCCTATTTGTGGGGGTTGGCGGCGGACCCGAGTGGTTATCTCTACGCTGCGGACTACGGCACTGGCAGCATTCGGAGAGTCTCTTTGGCTACGGGTGAAACCAGAACAGTGGCAGATGGTGGAACCTCGCCTTACAAGGATGGCCTGGGCTCCTCGTTCTTCGGCAATAATCCGTACGGGATTGATGTCAGCGATTCTGGAGACGTCGTTGTAGGAACTTATACTGCCATTATTCGCATGAGCAGGATCATCGACAACTCTGCTCGTTGATCATCGTTGGGCAGCCTGAAAAGAGCCCGCAGGAAATCTCCTGCGGGCTCTATATTCAATCTAATAACCTCCGTGAGGTCCATTTTAGGGGGTAGATGCTGTGGTCCCGTGGCAGCCGTTTGAACCCACAGGCAGTGTGGCTTGCCCCACCGGTATAAATGCTGAATCTCAGATGGAACAAAAGCCCAGTGGCACGGAGTCTGCATAATAGCGTGTGAGGCTTGACGTGAAGGTGCTCGCGCCCGTCGTGGTGGCCGACCTTCAACCTTGCCATTTTGAGAGAAGACCATGAAAGTTTCTAAATTCTTGCCGGCAGTGTTGGCGGCGCTGACGGTGACTGCCGGATTTGCTCCGAAGCCGGCACTTGCTGCACCGGATGATGCCAAAGTTCCGGTGATCATTTCGTACAACCAGGCTCCGCAGCCATTTGACATTGCTGTGCTTCAGAGCCGTGGGGGCGAGATCTCCGCGAAGTTCGACATCATTCCCGCTATGGCGGCGCGTGTTCCTGCCTCGTCTATCGACGGCTTGTCACGCAACCCACGCATCAGGGTCATCGAGCCAGACGGCCTGTTCTACGCATCAGACGCTGAGCTGGACAACGCCTGGGGCGTCAAGCGGATTGGCTCCGGCACAGTCCACGCTGGTGGCATCACTGGCGCAGGTGTGAGCGTCGCGATCTGTGATTCTGGGATCGACTACACCCATAGCGACCTGAACGACAACTATGTTGGCGGCTACGATTTCGTCAATAACGACGATGACCCGATGGATGATGAGGGCCACGGCACTCACGTTGCAGGTTCTGTTGCAGCAGAAGACAACGGCAGCGGTGTGGTCGGCGTCGCTCCTGGGGCGAGTCTTTATGGACTCAAGGTTCTTGATTCTAGCGGCAGTGGAAACTACTCTTGGGTGATCTCCGCCCTGCAATGGTGCGCAAGCAATGACATCGATGTAGCCAATTTCAGCCTCAGCAGCAACGGTGATCCTGGCTCAGCAGTTGAAAACGCGTTCATTGCGGCCTACAACGCTGGCGTTATCAGCTTTGCGGCCTCCGGCAACGACGGTCGGCGAAACGGCCGAGGTGATACTTGTGATTTTCCGGCTCGCTACCCGATCGTGATTGCTGTTGCTTCGACGACCTCAAGCGATTCCCGGTCTAGCTTCTCCAGCACAGGCCCAGATGTTGAGCTTGCAGCTCCTGGCTCCAGTATCGTATCGACCTACCTTGGTGGAGGCTATGCCTCGGCAAGCGGAACTTCGATGGCGTCCCCTCACGCGGCGGGACTCGCGGCTCTCGTGATTCAAGCTGGGCTCACCAGCCCAGATGACATTCGTGCCCAGATGCAGTCGACGGCGATTGATCTGGGAGATACAGGCCGAGACGACAAGTACGCTTTTGGACTGATTGATGCTGTTGCTGCAACCAGCAACATCGGACCCCAGAACGATGCGCCGGTCGCGGTCATCGGCAATCCTGCCGATGGAACGACA
>JALGYA010000016.1 GCA_029824475.1 Fimbriimonadia bacterium
GGAGGCCCCAGCAGGGTCATGCCGTGGGCTTCCATCATGGCGGCTATCTGCGCCATGTCTGGTGGGGCGCCGCTGTTCATCATCGGGCCAAATTCCTCGAAGAACTTGTCCATGCCGCCAGGTGTAAATATGACAATGAACTCACCCGGCTCGTCGGAGATGTTGACGAAGGCGTGAGGCGTCTGTGGCGGAATATAGACGAAGTCGCCGGGGCCGCACTCCGTGGCCTCGTCTCCAATCTGAAATCTGAATGTGCCCTTGGTCACATGGAAGAGCTCCTCCTGGAATCGATGCAGGTGCATGGGAGGGCCAGACTTCGGGCCGACCGTGCAGATGATGTAGTCGATTGCTCCGCCTGTTTCATCGCCTGTGACCTTGAAAACAAGCCGCTCGCCGGGAACTGATGTTCGCTCCAAACCTGAACCCGCCGGAACGATTTTGGGTGTTTTTGTTGCCATGTTTTTGCTTCCATCCTTTCGGAGCCAAGCCACTGATCGCCGCCCTCACTGATCCCGAGGCATGTCTGAATCTGTCGAAGGCTTCGTGGCCCAACCAGCTAATCATACAGCAGGATCAGGCGCCAACTCAATCCTGAGCGTCTTATCCCGTGGCCAGGTGGCCTCCACAATAGAGAGACTCGGCTTCGGAGATGCTCTGATGCCGGCTCTCGGTTATCTCCCGGTTGCGTTGCTGAGAGCTGTCTGCCCTCCAACAACCGGAATCGTCACCGACGTCGCCTCCAAGTCCACTGTCAGCCTCGTCCCGGCCTTCGGCCAGACCGTGAAGTCACGGTCACTAGAGAGGATCATCAGAGCAATCCTCTTTCCGGCCGGGATGATCTGGTCGTCCGGCTGGAGGTCGAACGTCATCTCGACAAACTCGCCTGGCTTGAGCGGCTTGCCTGGCTCCATGGAGGCGTAGTTTCCGCCCTCAGTGAGTGAATCCGCATTCTGAGGATCGGCCCAGCCGCGAGTGATCAGATTGTTCGTTCCGATTCGGCCATCTGCGAAGGGCAGCTGAACCAGGTAGACCGACAGATTCGCAGCAGCCTTGCTGGAAGCCAGCCGAATCCTCACCTGTGCCGTTCCGGATATGTGAACCGGGTTCTTTAGAATCGGTGTCGCATAGATCAATCGGTTGGGCGAATCTGGGGCTTTGGCCAAGGCCGCGGGGCCGAATGAGACGTCGTCAACGAGCGTTTCACTGCCCTGCTTGGAGACCGACTTGGTCGTCAGGCGGCCCATCTGCTTTCCGCCCTTCATGGGGAAGAGCGTGACATCTGAGGCATCGGGATTAGGATAGTCGGCATAAGCTGTCGGGGGAGTGCCGCGCGGTCCTTCCCGGACGATGTAAGAGAGCGGCCCATCTTCGACACCGTTTTCAACGCCATAGACAAACCGCGTGAACCACTTGTTCATCAGCTCGAACGGCGGGTTTCCGCCATGCCCGCCTTGGTGGAAGTATTGGACCAGCGGCACCCGGCCCCGGACTGCATTGCTGATTCGCACACTGTGGATCGGCACCACATTCCAGTCGTTGAAAGCGTGGCCCATCAGGACTGCGCACTTGATGCCGTCTGTGAAGTTGAGCAGGTCTCGGCCATCCCAAAACTCGTTGTAGTCGCCGGTCACTCGGTCCATATTCCGGGCGAACTCACCGTTGCGGTAGAGCCGGTCACTGCGCTTGCGACCCTCAGGATTGCCGCTGTTGATGAAGTCATACAGCGAGTCAATGTCTTCGCCCAACCAGCCGCCAGGGCTCCGCACGAGGCCGTGGGATCGGTAGTAGTGGTAGTACGAAGTGTTCGGCGCGACCGGAATAATCGCTTCGAGCCCTTCGACGCCAGTCGTCGCGGCGGCAACTGGGATTGTGCCGTTATACGAGGTGCCAGTCATGCCGACCTTGCCAGTGCACCAGTCTGCAGTGACTTCCACATTGCCGGTCAGCGTGGTGTAGCCCTTAGCGCGGCCATTGAGCCAGTCGATGACAGCCTTTGGGGCGTAGCGCTCAGCTCTGCCGCCGACTGTGGGGCTGCCAGTCGAGAGGCCTGTGCCTGGGGCATCTGAGTGGACAACCGCGAACCCCCTCGGCACCCACTGCCTGACAAGAGAATTGCCGACACGCTGCCTGTCTGGCTGAAATCTGACGCTAGGTTGAACAGTCCGTGGAGGAGGCGTTGCGCCGACTTCCTGCTTGACGTCCCACAGGATAGATCGACCGCCTGCGGTGCCGGCAAAGTACGGCGATGACTCGTAGAGCACGGGCACCTTCAGGCCCTCTGTTTCGGTCTGCTTCTGTCGAGTCACATCGACATGCATCCGGTCGAGCTTCCCATCTTTATCAGAGTCGAAGTCCGTCTCAACCCACAGGCGCTCCAGGATCCACTCAGATTGCTCGGAGAAGGCAGGAACGATCTGAGCCTGCCCGTCCTTGAAAATCGGCCCGGCCTTTTCTGTTTTAGCCGAGGCAGACGAGGCGAGGAGGACAGGGAGAGACAGCAGCCCAAGGCAGCGGATGAAAGACGACATGTCGCTTATTATATAGGGCGGACCCTTCCTGTTTTCTGTTTTGAGCGTTTGGTGCGTATCGAGGGAGTGACAGGAATCCACTTGTAGAGCGATATCTGTGCATTTACTCGAGGGGGCACGGCTAAACTGCGGGAGAGTCCACCTGGAAGGTGAAGCACCCATGATCGCTCTTGTTGGAAGCTGCCTCATTGCATCAGCTCTTGCTGCAGGCCCAGTACGCCCTGGCCCAACTGCTGACTTCGCTCAAGGGCTGCAGAACGGAATCGCAGCCAATGAGGGCTTTAGGCGCTGCCAACGATACGTCAATGGCTGGCTCGGATTGGCAGATGCTAAGACGGGCCTGATCCCCCGGAACAGGAATGACCTGTACTGGAACGCCCAGGACTCGGCGGCAGACAACTACGCGTTCATGGTCCTGACCGCGTCGCTGACTGATCAGGCGCTCTATGAAGGGAGGATGCGCGAGATGCTGTCAGCTGAGACTCGGCTGACTTCCAGAATCGACCGACTCCCGGATACATTTGACTTCAAAACCCAGGCTTTCTGGGCAAAAGAGCCGAATCTAAACTCGATCATGTTCGGCTCATCGGAGTACATCAAGGATGGGCTGCTCCCCCTAACCGAATGGTTAGGAAAGAGCCCGTGGAGAGACCGGATGATCGGCATTCTCGATGATATGTGGAAGCACGCGCCTGTCGAAACTCCCTACGGGCGCATCGTCTCGGAGAACGTCGAGGTGAATGGTGAGATGCTTCAGGCGCTCTCCCGTGTTTACTGGATGACTGGGGACAAGAAGTACCTTGACTGGGCGATCCGACTCGGTGACTATTATCTGCTGGGTGGGCATCACCCGACAAACGACATGACCAACCTTCGGCTGCGAGACCACGGCTGCGAAATCGTCTCCGGGTTGTGCGAGCTCTACGCCGCGGTCAGTTTCGCTCGGCCGGAAAAGAAACACGCCTACCAGAAGCCGATCCACGAGATGCTGGACCGCATCCTAGAGGTCGGCAGGAACGAGCACGGGCTCTTCTACAACTCCGTAAACCCTCAGACAGGCAAGCCTACTAACGCGGGCATCGCCGACACCTGGGGCTATACGTACAACGGCTTCTACACTGTCTACCTGCTCGATGGCACAGAGTCATATCTAGAGGCAACCCGCAAGGCGCTTGCCACTATGAAGCCGAACTACTCCAGCTACGCCTGGGAAGGGTCCAGCTCAGACGGCTACGCCGACTCCATCGAGAGCGGTCTCAACCTCTACAATCGAGAACCTGTTGCATCTGTCCCCGAATGGCTCGACACAGAGACCAGGATTATGTGGTCCAAACAGCAGGCCGATGGAGTGATTGAAGGGTGGCACGGCGACGGCAACTTTGCTCGGACGACGATCATGTACTGCCTTTGGAAGACCAAGGGCGTGACGATTCAGCCTTGGCGTGAAGAGGTCATATTTGGCGCTGTTCAGAAGAGCGATGAGCTGTGGCTGACCCTGGAGTCGGGAGCGGACTGGAGCGGCAAGGTCATTTTCGACACACCTCGCCACAAGACGAACATGGGGATGCCGATGGACTGGCCCAGAATCAACCAGTTTCCTGAGTGGTTTACCGTTCAAGCTGACCGTCAGTACTTGGTGAGTGACGCTGCTTCCGGAGAGAATGCGATCGTGTCCGGGAGTGAGATGAGTGGCGGCCTGGTCCTGGAGCTCAAAGCCAGTCAGCAGCGGCGGCTGCGGATTCGCCTACTTGCCTCCGACTAAAAGCAGCCGAAAGTCGTTGACGTTAGTCCGTGTCGGTCCGGTCTTGACGAGCAGGCCGCAGGCTTCGAAGAAGTGGTGAGTGTCGTTTTTCTCGAGGCACTGAGCCAGGTCTACGCTGTTCGCCTCTGCTTGGGTCAGCAGGTCTGGGCCGAAACAGGCTCCGGCTGCGTCTGAGCTGCCGTCGATTCCATCCGTGTCCGCTGCAAGTGCGTAGACTTTTTTGAAGCCGTGTAGTTCTTGGGCAAGTGAGGCGAGGTACTCGAGGTTTCGTCCGCCGCGGCCAGCATTTTCTCGCAAGACCACCGTCGTCTCCCCGCCGGATAAAAGAGCTGCCTTTTTGCCTTCAGTTGCGTGCTGAATCGCAAGTCGTGCATGCTCCCGCCCGAGTGATCGAGCGTCGCCGGTGAGGTCGTCTCCGAGGCGGATGACCTCGCAGCCTTGAGTGCTGAGGAACCTGGCGGCTGCATCCATCGCTGTTTTTGACGTGGCGATGGCCCGTGCGTTGTCATTATCAAAGGCAGCGTCCGCAGGCTTTGGTGATTCGTTTGCCGGATCGGTCAGCACGCTGCGCAGATCCTCCAGCTGTGGGCAGGCGAATCGCTCCAAAATCCTGATCGCATCGCCCTGCGTCGTCGGATCAGGCACGGTGGGCCCTGAAGCGATGTCGCCGAGCGAGTTGCCCGGCACATCAGATATGGCCAGCGTCACCACCTTGGCAGGGTGTGCAGCGACAGCAAGCCGTCCGCCTTTGATCGCCGACAGGTGCCGTCTGACGCAGTTGATTTCGCGAATGTCTGCTCCGCTGCGCATAAGGAAATCGGTCGTATCGCTTTTCAGTGTGAGCGAGACGCCTGGCAGGGGTGCCGCGCATAGCGCAGAACCGCCGCCTGAGACGAGGAAGTAGAGCGTCTCGTTAGGGTGAATTGACCGGGCCAAGTCGAGCAATCGCTGGCCCGCCTCCACGCCGGCTCCGTCTGGCAGCGGGTGCTGCGCTTCAATGACCTCGATGTTCCCGGCACTCTCTTCGGGGCGCAGACCGTGATCGTATCGAGTCACGACCAAGCCTCGCACCCTTCCCGGCGCTCGCTGAGCAAACTCAGCTGCCATCAGTGCAGCGGCCTTTCCAGCTCCCAGCACGAGCGCATCGCCCGTGAGCAGCTCGTCCAAGTGCATTGCCATGCAGACTCCGGGTGATGCTGCCTCAACCGCATGGTTGAACGCGTCTCGAAGAAGCTGCGCAGGGGAGAGAGTCATGACATCTCGAGCCATTCGGCGAGCCTTTGGTTGGCCAATTCTGCGTTCGAAATCGCTCCAGCTTCGCTGGCCAGCTGGGCGACACGCAGTAAGTGGGCTTGGGATCGGCGGTTTTCTTCATGGTTGACGAGCATCGGGTTTGATTGATGCCCGTTTAGCCATGAAATAAAGGCGAGGCCCGTTTTATAGAATCGAGTCGGCTCCTCAAAAATGCACTGGCCTAGTGCTTCGCAGCGGCCCATGATCTCGTCGTAGGAGCCGCGGTCTCCCTGCTCAAGGAGTCTCAGAGCGAGCGCCGCTGGTTGGGAAATCGCGTCGAATATCCCCAGCAGGGCGTGGCTGAAGTTTCCGAGCGGAACCACCTGATCGCCAATTGTGGTTGAGCAGGTGGCTGGGCTTGATCCGGCTATCAGTTCGCCAAAGTGAAAGTCATCGCCGGTCAGCATGACCTGCTCATTCTCAACAAGAACGCCCCGCAGCCTAATCTCAAGTTCAGCGTCGAGCATCGAGAGCTTAGCGGCTCTGAACTTCTCCGGGTCCGACTGCATCACCCGTTCGAAGGAATCGCCAGGGAAGTAGCCCTCAAGCGAAGGGAGAAACATCGGGCCGAGCCAGTGGACGATGAGGGGGCCATCGGAGCAGTTTTGGGCGATGTCGGAGTAGACGGCAACGTATCCGTCCGGGTCCGTTCCAAGGGCGGGGAGAAGAGGCATCGGCAAGATGACAGGGACTCCGCCTGCCTGGCGAATCACGTTGATCTGCTCGCACACGCCTTCGACAAGATCTGATGCTGTCTCGACCTTGACCATATGGTCAGTGGATGCGCCAGCGCAGAAGCTGACTCCCAACTCACCGGTTCGCCGTATCAGCTCACGTGCGGACTCCCAGCCAAGTGAAAACCGCTGAGCCGTGTCCATCGCCTCCGCAATCCCCATTCCGGTTTTTCCGATCGATGACCGGATGGCCATGGTGGCAGCCCAGTCGACGTGCTCAGCAATCTCCTGCCCGGAGCCAGGGTTCTCAACCGTATGGTTGACTCCTCCATAGGAGTCCTTCATGACGACATGCGTGGCAGCGTAGCAGAGCCGAGAAAGGGGCTTGGTGTGATCAACTCGATTCGCCAAGTGATCCCAAACGTCGTCGCGCAGTTCGGCGGAACTTCTCATGCCTTCCTCGCTTTGGTGGCAGCGGTCCGAATACCTTTGACCACTTTGGCCTCCGGCATTTCCTTGTAGTAAGGATCGAGAGGGAAGCACCCGGAGATCATTCCGTTGCGAGGCCCGGTTGTGCAGTCGCTGAGCGTGCGGCAGAAGATCTTCTTTTTAAGCTCTCTGCCAGCTAGAACATCCGCTGGCATGTCGTGATACGAGAGAGTCGATCGGCCCAGACCAACGAAGTCAACGCCCCGGGAACGAACCTGATTCTGAGCCACAAACGGCAGGTAGTGCCCCAGATAGGAATAGCCTGATCCGACGAGGGGCAGGCCAGGCACGCGACTCTTCATCTCACGCACCGTCTTGATGTGCCTAATTACCTCGTAGAGCGGGTCGCGCGGCGGTGTGTAGCCGTCGCTGGGCGGATAGGCCGCTGGCCGCTGCACATGCGGGCACCAGTAGGGCGATCCAATGGTCAGATTAGCCATGCATGCGCCCAAAGATTGAGCCAGTTTGAGAAGCGCAACCGGCTCAGTCCAATCCGGCTCGAGAGGATTGCTAGGATCGATGCCGAAGCCGTGAATCCAAGGAGCTGTGTAGTCCATCGGCACACCGAGATTCGACTCAGAGTCGGCTTCATGCGGGACAAGGTCTGTGATCGAGAACCGGCAGCCGATGAGCAGATGTGGCCGCTCCGATCGCACGCCTTCGACCTCCTCTCTAAAAAACCGTGTGCGGTTTTCAAATGAACCGCCATAGCTGCCGCCGCGCGTTCGTGCTCCTAGCAGCTCATGCGCCAGGTAGCCGTGGCAGGCCTTGACATCGACAAAATCGAACCCGACGTCTGCTGCGAGGCAGGCTGCCTTGATCATGTTGTCCCGGATTTCACGGAGCTCACCGTCGGTGAGAACGTGCGTATCAGCGGGGAGGCTGTACTTCTCTGCCAGCAGCGGATTTTGTTCGACAATGAGCGGCCGCATCGGTCCATCTGGTCGAGAGAACCTGCCGGAATGAGTGAGCTGCAGTCCGACGAGCAGGTCATCAGCGTTACCGTGGGCTGTCTTGACTTCTGACAGCAGTTTGGCTAGGTCGGCGCGAGTATCCGTCTCTGGATTCAGATAGAGCTGGTTGGGATTCGCTCTGCCATCCCGCTGGACAGCAAAGGCTTCGCCGCCCCAGATCAGCTTCGCACCGCTCTCACCGAACCGCCGCCACCTTCGCAGGGTCTGTTCCGTCGGCGACCCACTCTCTGTGGCGTCCCACCCCTCCATCGGATGGACACAGAATCGGTTCCCGACCGTGCGGGTCGAGCCGTCGTGGTGCTTGATTTGGATGGGCTGTCCCAGCGGGCCGTCCGCTCCCTCCAGCTCTGTGTCGCAATCGACTTCGCCATCGCATTCCAGCAGGTAGTCGCGGAACGCGTCTATCGTCTTGAGCCGGCCGAGAGGGGTGAAGTCCATCCAGCTTCTATTTTGACGGATGATCGACGGAAGCTGGCGCGGTGTTCTTGGTTAGCCAGAGGCGTGCTTCTCTAACTGCCTCGTTACGTGCGTGTGATAGGAGGCCCACTCCTCGTCGTTCCAACTGCTCTGCGGCTTTAAGGAGATATCTAGGAGACGGCCGATTCGCCAAGCCGCAAAGTCCTTCACTTTGATCGGATTCCTCCAAGAGAGAAGATCAAATGGGCGATGGCGACGATCTTCGATAATCTGGTCAAGATCAAGATTCTTCGTGGCCGTCGGGTATTCCTCGGAATCCCGAAGGAATTGCCGAAGGACTCCGATGCTTCTCTCCTTTTGCTTCGAGTGCCTTTGACGAAGGAAGGCTCCTTCCAGGACCGAGACGCGAATGTCGGCGGAGTGCAGCTTTGCTTTCGAGACAAGGAGCTGAACTGCTCGATGGTCCCCAAGGTCGATCGCCCTCCAGGCCAGATTCTGCGCGAGGCCGTCACTTCTGCCTCTGGAGCCGAACGGGTCGTCAGATTCCAGGTGCCTCAGAAGTGCTTTGAGTGGAGCATCTGGCTGGATGCCCTTTAGATGCTCTGCGGCGACGTCTTGATGGACGCGTGTACCCAGAACCTCAGCAGACATGAAAAGCTCTATCTTGCGTTTTTCGGGAAGGTCTGATTTCGCAATCATCTCGGCCAAGGCGGAGTTGGTGTTGTGCTTCCAATCGAAGCTCTCCAGATAGAGGTCATCCAGCTTGGAAGGGAACCTGAGAGCGTACATCTGAAGTGGAATCGCATTGAGTCTGAGATCGAATACATCGGTCAAGTCTTGCCTGCTGTCCTCTGGATGGAGGAAGATCACTCTCTTCAAGAGCTCCTCTTCGGGCATCTCGTGGGCACCCATCCACCAGACACACGCCTCTTCATCGGCGGTCCATCCGTTGTTGATCCGCTCTGAGTTGGTCAGACTGCCGACGATGTAGGTGCAGATGTCACCGATCGTCAGCCGCCCATCCCCTTTGCCAAAATTGTAGAGTCCGCCAGTTTCGGCAGTTACCCTGTTGTCGTTCATGTGGGCAATGAGACTTGGAATGATGGCTTTGCCCCTGGCGAAGATGGCTGAGGTGAGTTGGTTGGTGAGACTGATCGGGTTGATAAGTCCCTCCAACGAAGCGTCCTTCTCGTAGTGCACGAGCTGGTCGATGAGATCCTCGTGATGCATAGAAGGTGATTCAGGATTGGCAAGAAGAATCCCGCCAACGAGCCGCCGCTCTTCGCCGCCGCGAGTAAGGTGCTTGTAGACACGCCGAAGATGGCGCAGCGGAGTGCCGCTGTCTATGAAGCCATCAAAGTATTGAACCGTCCAATGGTCAGCGACGAGGTCGTGCGTGCGGGCCGCGAGTGACTTTGCGTGCAGTTGTTTCTGACTTGGTTCAATCAGAGCGGCTATTCTCGCGGCAGTCTCCCAGCGGCCCAGATGTGCCATCTGAAGAGCGAACGCAAGTCTGGCCTCGGCCCCAAATTCCGTGAAGGGTGGGATGCTTGAGGTCCTCAGCCTCCGGATTTCATCTTCGCTGACATAAGAGGCCTGCTCGACGTATCTCGTCCGATACCCCCGAACTCTGGTCGGTAGAACAGCCAGACCGATCAAATGAGTGGGATTCTCTGCGCCAACACCTGACGTCTCAAATCCCAGCCCGTAT
Organism: Fimbriimonadia bacterium; assembly: GCA_029824475.1. GTDB lineage: Bacteria > Armatimonadota > Fimbriimonadia > Fimbriimonadales > Fimbriimonadaceae > JALGXY01. Next base: position 9,849 of record JALGYA010000016.1, read on the forward strand.
CTCACGACTCCATCAGGATAGGATTCTCCATCTGGAAAAGCAATCATCCGAGCGTTGCTCGGCGGCAGCGGCAGATCGTAAACTCGGTAGATCCCCAGCGCCTCGACAAGGTCTTCCTGCAAGACCACGGCTTGCTTGTCCGACACAGCCGAGTTCTGAACAAAAGCTAAGGTCAACAATGCGATGAGCATTAGTTCACTCCTCATTTGATAGAGTGTCCTGCTGATCGAGATCGTTCAGTTTTTAGCCCTGCCCATGGTGGGAAAGGACGGCCACGGGCGGCTTCTTCGCAGGGACAATTGATGTAGGCCGTCACATGCGATAGCTGAACATCATCTCAGCCCACTTCAATAGCCAGCGTAGTCTCCCAGAACACCAGCACGTTGAATTGGGATTAGGCCACTGCTACGCGAAGTCCTCTGGCCGAGTGATCATGCGGTACCGGTGCATAGCCCAGAACCAGGCGGCACAGACGAGAACCGTGCCGAACACGATCCAGAGCTGCGTGCTCGATAGTTTCGGCCCGAGGATCACCGCAGTTGAGACGAACTCAATTCCGATCAGCGCCAGAAGGAACACAATCAAGAAATCGCGCTTGAGCTTGCTCGCAGCCCAAGCCCCGAAGGGCGCCCCAAGCGAAACGACAGGCACCGCAGCCAGCCAATACTCCCACACAATCGCCTCATTTGGAATTGGCGGAATGTTCGACGGCAGCCAGCCCTTCAGCACCATCAAGTGCATCGCAAACCAGACCTGTGCATTGACCGCCATGATGATCACGGTCGTCGGGATGCCGACTTTTTCGTTCAACCCAAACGCCAGAGTGATCACGATAAACGCGATCAAGTTGATCCCTGAGCCGAACTGAGCCGAGATGAACCCGCCGATCAATCCGATGGCAAGGAAAAGCATGATCCGCCGTGCAGAAGGCGTCCGCAGCTCGTTTACCGGGCTGGCGTTGAGGCCCCACCGGCTGATCGCTATCGCGATGCCGAACGTGCCGGCAAGCGCTGTGAACAGCAGTCTCGGCATCGGCGCGGGCAGCGCCCAAAACAGCGCGGCGAACTGGCCAGCGATCCCACCCAAGGTCACCCACAAGATCACGTTTGGCACGATCTTGTGCTTCTTGGCCAGGATGAGAATCGTCGCCATGCCCATGCCGACTGACTCGATCATGAGCGCGAAAGCATTCGCCTGTGCCGCCGGAACGTGGAGCACTTTAGTGAAGACAGGGAAGGCGACGCCGCCGCCACCGGCAGGCGTCGAACCAGCGACAATCGAACCGAACAACATTGTTGCGGCAGACTCCCAGTGCTCAATGAACAGCCCGAATTTGCCATTGATGCCCATCCAGACCGCCCATGTGCTGAACACCACAATCAGGGCGCAAGGATAGATCCACCTAAGTTGGGCCTGGCTCAATGGATTCGTATGATACTGACTGCAGGCGATCTTTGGCACGCCCACTTTTGAACCTGAGAGCAGCCTTTTTAGGTCAAATGAAACATTTGTCTACTAGTTTATGTATACTAGAGATATGGGACAGCCAGCACTCTTCGCACAGCCAGCACCCAGACTGGTCCGACCAGTTCGAGAAAGACCGGCCCAAGAAGGCCGCGTGGTCGCTAATGCTAAGGGTCGAATCGCAGGGTTCGACTTCAGCCTCAATCCGTACGGTGGGGATGGAGCTGAGAGCCGCCTGCGTCAGGGCCTCGCACTCGGCTTTGTTCGCCGGGAGGCTCGGCTGGCTGGATCGAGCATCTATTTAGGCTCTGCTTCGGAGCCCTATGGTGAAGCAGAAGAGAAGGCAGAAGTGACCCGTCGAATTCTTGTCCACTTAGTGGAGCTTGACCCGCAGCCACGGCTCGTGATCCAGACGAATTCTCCGTTGGTGCTCCGCGACATCCGGCTGCTCAAGAAGTTCAAGAATGTGAGAGTCAACATTGTCGTCCGGACGGACGACGAATCGGTGCGGGAGCAGTATGAGCCCTCGGCTCCCAGCATCGACTCTCGCTTCCGCACGGCTGAAAAGCTGATTGCAGAAGGCATCTCGACAGCCATCTGCGTGGCAGCGATGCTGCCGGTTCGCAGCGCGCACGTTCTCGCTGAGCGGATTCAGGAGGTCGGGCCCGACATCGTGACCACAAGCTGGCGCGGCAAGCCTCTTCGCGGCCAGAGACAGCCAGACTGGAGCCGCGAGCAGTATTGGGAAGTGTGCGACGTGCTGCGAAGCAGGCTGCCGCAATTCCGGTCATCCGTCCATGGATTCAGCCCGACAGGAGAGCAGCGCCCCTGGTCGGCCTAGCTCTTCTGCTGTCCGCTCACGAACAGGACCGGACGATCGACCTCTTTGAGGATCTGCTGGATCAGCTGTGTTGTCGCATTCGATTCGACATGCTGACGCGGAAGTGAGACCACTGTGTAGGCTGCCTCGACCTGTTCTGCCACTTGGTGGAGCAACGTCGGGAGGCTTCTGGTCCGCTCCAGCTTGATCTCACACGCTGTTCGAGAGTCAGCTAGCGACTCTTTGCCCCGTTGAGCTGAAGCCGCGAGCTTCTCTTCATTCTCCGGCATCGGCGCCTGGAGTGGAAGAGCACGCGGCACGACGATCGGCAGCAGGAACAGCACCTTCGCCGGCATTGTGCTGACGAGCTCATTAATGACTTCCAGCACGTCGTTGTCGCTGTCGTCCCCGCTCAAAATCGCGAGAATGTGTCGATCGAACGGCTTCGCCGAATCTCCCTTTTTCTTCCTTTTGCCGTCTTCATCGTCGCCTTCAGTCAGGAGGTCGATCGACTTGCGAGCACTCTCAACTGAATCTGAAATCGCGAGCTGTGATCGGACACCGGGAACGCTTCTAAGCACCGCCAGAATGTCCTCTTTGACGGCGACCATGATGATGCGGGCCTTGCCGTGTTCTCCCACAAAGTCGATCGCGTCGTGGAATGTCTCCGCCCCTTCATTGGTCATCTCAGTGATGCCCTCACAGTCGATGATCACGCCGGACGGGTGACGCCGGAGTGTGAGCGAGATCGCCGTGTGGATCGTCTCCCACAAGTTCTGCCTGATCGCGCCAGACAGGACAATTACGTCTTCGTAGCTCTCTACAATCAAAGGAAGTACCTCACGTTGGCGATAACAACATTACGCTTCGACTTGAGAGCAAGCTTCAAATAGAACGCAGCGTTGGAGTCGAGGAAGCCTTGGAGCCAGTTCTTCGGCACAGCCTGGGGGACGATCACGGTGACCATGTGTTCTTTGCCTTCGTGCTCGCGCAGCGTCTCATCGACATAGTCGATGATCGGCTTGACGAGCGACCGATAGGGGGATTCTAGGATGACGAGCGGAATGTCATCACCAAATTTCTGCCAGTCCTCTTTGACCGCTTTGACGCTCTTTTTGTCGAGTGTAACGTGCAGCGCTCGAACGTCATCCGTGAGCGCCTTGGAATAGGTGACGGCCTGCAGAATGCCCTTGTGCAGCCGCGGGACAAGCAGCAGAACCGTCGTCTCAGCCTTCTTAACGCCGTCGCCTTCTTTGACGTCGAGCTGGTCATCAAGCCAGTTGTAGTGCCGCTTGATCCCGAAGAAGATCATCACGATGATGATCAGGGCCGCAATCGCGATCCACGCTCCCTCAGTGAACCGTGTGAAGAGCAGAAGCAGTGTGACAAAGCCGCAGACAATAGCACCGAGGAGGCTCACATAAGCTTTCCATGTCCCAGGCTTGTTCTTCCGGAACCAGAAGACCATGCCGAGCTGACTGAGGGTAAACGAGAGGAAAACGCCAACGGCGTACATCGGGATCAGCAGGTGCGGGTCGGCGTTGAAGCCGATGATCAAGGCGATGGACAGGACCGCAAGAGTGATGATCCCGTTCTGGAAGACAAGGCGGTCACCGACGGAAGTGAGCTGTCTCGGCAGGAATCCATCGCGCGCCACGAACATGGAGAGCCGGGGAAAATCTGCGAAGCCTGTATTGGCAGCAAGCACCAGGATCAAGGCCGTTGCCACCTGCACGATATAGAAGCCGGGGTGAGTGGCACTGCCAAAGATCGCCGCGGCGATCTGGGCCAAGACGGTCATGTAGCCTTCGCCGCCTGCTCCGTGTCCCCCCCCGTTCATCGCGGTGATTCCAAAGGCCGTGGCGGCCCAGCTGATGCCGACAACCAGGAACATCAGGATGACGCCCATCCAGACGAGCGTCTTGCAGGCGTTTTTGTGTTCTGGAGCCTCGAAGGCGAGGACTCCGTCCGCGAGCGCCTCGGTTCCGGTTAGGGCAGTACAGCCAGCTGCGAAAGCTTTGAAGAGGAAGAAGGCGAGGGCTAGAGTGCCAAGGGGCTTTATTCCATCCGCTAGCGTATGGCTTTCGACTACTGGAGTAATCGACCCGCCAGTCATGACGGAAAAGGCACCCCAAGCAATGAGGGCCAGAACTAGAACGACGTAGGTGTACGTCGGTACAGCGAAGACTGCACCGCTCTCCTTGGCCCCTCTCAGGTTGAAAAATGTGATTACGGCCACGGCTGCGGAGGCCATTAGCGCCGCGTAAGGCTGGGTCTGCGGCAGCATCGAGACGATAGCCGATGCGCCAGCCGAGACCGATACAGCAACGGTCAGCACGTAGCCAATCAGCAATGCGCCGGCCGCGATCAGACCCCAAATACGGCCAAGATTCTGCGACGAGACACGATACGAGCCGCCTCCGGTGGGATAGGCCTGGATCGTTTGGTAATAGGAGAAGATGACGATCCAGAGCAGGCCGATTAGCCCAAAGGTGATGGGAAGAAGATAGCCAAGCGCCCATGCGCCGCCACCGATGGCAAGATCTTGGAGCTTGTGGAGGATTTCCTCAGTCGCGTAGGCAGAGGATGAGAGCGCGTCGGAGGCAAAGACCGCGAGTGCAAAAACGATAATCAGCCGCTCGTGCTGTGCTCGTTTCGAGTGGATTGGCTTCCCAAAGAGAAGGTGTTTAAGCCGTGTAAGGGCGCTCATTCACTGGTCCCGGAAGATCGTACCACTCGCAGCATAGCGCATCAGACCCTATGGATTGTCTTCAACGCCAAGTTGTTGTCGAATTCAAGCCAGACTTTTGGATCGCCTTTCATGCCGAGAGTAGCACGCGGGTTGAGGCTGCAGGCGCGGATTGCCGTCTCTGCCCCGAAGTCTTCTGTCAGGTTGCGAAATGCGTCCAGCAGAGTGATGGCACTGCCTGCGAGAGCGCCGCTAGCCAGTCGGATCTCACCGTCCGTTGTGATGCAGTCCAGGCCCCACATCTTGATCTTCTGGCCGGCCGGCAGGCCGGAGGCCAATGTGCTGTCGCTAATGCCGATGAGTCTGTTGTTCGGCTTCGACTTGACAAGGAGTTTGGCAGAGTCAGGTGACACATGGATCCGGTCGTAAATCAGCTCACACCACATCCCGTCCTCTGCCAGGCAGAAACCGGCGGTGCCCGCCTCGCGATGGTGGAATCCTCGCATCGCGTTGAAAGTGTGGGTTGCGTGCCGGAAGCCGGCGTCATATCCGGCTTTAGCTTCGTTGAACACGGCATTGGTGTGCCCCATGCTCACTCTCACGCCTCTTGCGTGGAGCTTTGCAGCCAGCTCAAGGGCTCCTGGCTTCTCTGGCGCCATCGTGATGACGCGCAGTCGTGGATCGTCGAGGATCTCAGCCCATGGGCCATCCGAAGGGGGAACGTCTATGATCGCGTGTGGCGGCTGGGCGCCTGGATAATCGGGGCTGATAAACGGCCCTTCCAGGTGGAAGCCCAGAATCATCGGGTTGTCGGGAAGATTGGCGAGAGCCTTGGCCACGTCCTCCGGAGATGCTGTCACTGTTGTGGGCAGGAATCCTTCGTAGCCGCACTCGGAAAGGTTTGAGCAGAGCTTGTTGAGCTCCTCGGTCGTTCCAGTCATCAGGTCGGTGCCAAAAGCGCCGTGGATGTGGATGTCGACGAACCCTGGGCAGAGAATGCCGCTTGGCTCCACGCTGCTGCTGCTCAGCACGGGTGCGCCGGTCGAAAAGTCGACTTCATAGGCACCCGGCCCATCCGGTCCAATTGCGAAGAGTGTCTGGCTCATGGCTTTAGCGCGTATCCTCCGGCGTCCCGAATGATCAGCCCTTCCATCTCAAGCATAGTCAGTTCGGCCAGCACTTCGGCGGCGTCCAGGCCGCAGGACTCAGAGATTTTCTCGCTCGGAGTCGGATTCTGGTCAAGCTTTCCCAGAATTATCTCTTGGGCCTCCGTGAGATTTGAGGAGCCCGTGTCCGCTTGAGCCACGGCCTCAATGTGAAGGTGTTCAAGCACCTGGTCGGGATGATCGCACAGCGTGGCGCCATCACGAATCAGCCCATGAGAGCCGATAAAGCCCTGCTGGTTGATCGGACCGGGCACCACGAACACCTCTCGTCCAGATTCAGCTGCCTCGCGAGCCGTGATCAATGCCCCGGATCGCCCAGGAGCCTCAACGACAAGCAATGTTTGGCACAGAGCGGCGATCGTGTGATTTCTTGCGGGGAAGTTGTGGTTCAGTGATGGTGTGCCAACAGGAAACTGGCTGAGGAGACAGCCGTTCGCTTTGATCTGCCCAAAAAGCTCCCGGTTTGCCGCCGGATAGACCCGGTCGACGCCAGTACCGAGCACGGCGATGGTCTGCTCTCCACCCTTGACGGCTCCTATGTGTGAGGCGGCGTCGATGCCCAACGCGCCACCAGATACAACCACGACGCCGGCCATGGAGAACGCCTCTGCGAATTTGGCCGCCGCAGCTTTGCCGTAAGTTGAGGCGGTTCTTGTTCCGACGATGCCGATCATAGGCTTGGATGTTGGAATCGGCTGCCCCCAATGGAAAAGAGCGGGAGGGGCCCCAGGGGTCTGCCGGTACCACTCGCCGAGGTCCCTTTCCATGACGACATCAACTCCAGCTGCCTGGACCTTTTCGAGGCGCGAGTCGTCCAGGCGCTTGAGCTTCGCCTTGTCCTTCGCAGAGAAGAGCGGATGTGAATAGAGGGAAGAGAGGGGATCAAGAGAAGAGGTTTCGAGATCTGCAATCAGATCCCGAAACCTCTTTCCTGCTGGATCAATCGCCAGCAGAGTCTGCCAAAACAGCAGAGTCATGTGCGTGGGAGGCTAGCCTCCGAGGCCTCCACGACCGCCGCCACCGATTCCACCTGGGCCGCCACGTTCATCGCGGCTCGAGGATTTTGGTGAACCGAGCGGAGATGAGATGGTCGGATCCACAGACAGGATGTAGTCATGTGAGCCTTTATTGCCCATCCAGTCGGATGCAGTTACGTTGATGGTCACTCGACCGATCGGAAGCTGCCGATTCTTGCCGCCCGTGGAGATCTTCACTCGAATGAGGTTGGTGATGCTGAATGTGTGAGCCATCGCCTGGCCGTTCACGGTCACCTTGATCGAGTCAGGGTTGATTCCGCTCGAGTAGTCCTCTAGTCTGAAGATCAGCTCGGTGGGAGGGTTGGGTGAAACCTGATCGCCTGGGTTTGGCCAGAGCATTTCAGTTTTCGGGGGTGTAAGGTCAACGCCGGATGTCTTGTCAAAGACGAACAGGCTGCCGTCTCTGCCGAGAACGAGAAGGCTTGTGCCCGCCAGGATTGCCGGGCCTGCTGCGCTGACAGTCTTGGGCTTCGAGTCCTCGTTGCGCCCTTGTCTGCCTGCGTTCTGGCCACCACCGCCGAAACCACCGAGACCGCCTGGTCCGCCGCCAGCAGCACCGCCGCGACCGGCTGTCTCATCATCTTCTTCGAATTTGACGAGAGGTCGCATGATGTACTTCCAGTGGACTTCGCCAGTCTGAGGCTGAATTCCATAGAGGCTTCCACCGGTTGACGGAATGATTGCCATTCCATCTGCGAAGGACGGGCTTGCAACAGGGTTGCCTTCAAGCTGAAGGCCGCCACCAAATACCGCTCGACCGTTCAGGTCATAGACGAAGACGCGTCCCATTCGCGAGACGGCAACGACACCCTGTTCGGAGACTGCCGGTGAGTAGACGAGGCTTGCACCAAGGTTCTTTTGCCAGCGGGCTCGTCCGATGTTCGCTCGAATCGCGATGAGGTAGCCGCCTGAGTTGATGTAAACAGTGTCGCCGTGGACAACCGGGCCGCCAGAGGAGCTGAGCCTCGACATGCGCTGGGTCCATCTTTCCTTTCCGGTGGTCAGGTCCACGCTGGCGATGCGTGAATCGTTGGTTGCGAAAATGACAGTGTTCTGCCAAGCCGCCATCTGAGCATTGACTTTTGCAGTCGTCTTCAGCGGACCATCAAAGATCTCTCGACCCGTCTGGGGGCGCAGGACTCCGATTCCATTAGTGGCGAGCGGGAAGGCGATTGCGTTCCCAGCGTGAACTGGCGTGCCAGAAATCGGCTGCTCGCTTCGGTGCTGCCAATCAAGCTTTCCTGACTTGGCATCGATGGCATAGATAATCTTGTTGTCGGCGGCCGCGAAGATTCGGCCGTCGGCAATGATTGCGCCCGTTCGGAACTGTGCATCGAGCGGAGCACCAGCCGGGAATCGCCAAAGCTGATTTCCAGTTTCGCGCTCTAGGGCGTAAACCCGTCCACCTACAGCCGTGTAGATAGTGTCGCCGTCAACCACCGCTGAACCGCTAGGTACAGACAGTGTTCCTTGGAACCAACGCCATGCCAGTGGCGCCGGGCCGTCAAATTGGGCCATCGCGCCAGTAGCCAACGCGGTCGTGATCAATCCTGCAGCTATTCGCTGAACCAGTCCCATCATTAAAATTCCTTGCTCGCAGCGGCGCTGCTCCACCGGATTATAACGGCCAGGGAGCTTCTTTGTCTATGCACCATGGAATCTGACGCTTTATAAAGTGTGATCGTCACCCTCTTTTGCAGGGTTTCTCTGACTGCTTTTGGGGCCAACGTCAGGGCGTGGCCTCTGAGAGGCAGACTCATGGTGTATTATGCTTCTCGCTTGGGCCTATAGCTCAGTTGGTTAGAGCGCACCCCTGATAAGGGTGAGGTCACCGGTTCAAATCCAGTTAGGCCCACCAAGCACCCCCTCTCTTCACTCTCAGCTGCGGCTGTGCCTGTTGACCGAAGATTCACTGGCTGCCAGAATACGCCCAGCCTCTCCGGGTAGCCTGCGCCGATCATGGCGCGATTGGCCGTTCGCGATATTTCAATGCAGTTCCCGGCTGTTCGGGCGCTTGATAACGTCTCCCTCGAATTTGAACCAGGCGAGGTTCACGGGATTATCGGCGAAAATGGTGCTGGCAAGAGCACCCTCATGAAGATCCTGTCCGGCGTTCAGCAGCCGACGTCGGGGGAAGTTGTCCTGGATGGCGAAGTCATCCGCCTCAAGGATGTCCGACACGCTTTTTCAAAAGGGATCGCCATGATCCACCAGGAGCTCGACGTAGTCGAGGACCTCACCGTGGCCGAGAATGTCTTTCTCGGGAATGAACCGCGGAAGCTCGGGCTTCTCGACAAGGCCTTAATGGCCAAAGAGACCGACGAGCTGCTCAAACGCGTCAGCGCAGAATTCAACTCAAAAACAAGGGTTGCTGATCTCTCAATTGCAGGCAAGCAGCTCGTTGAAATCGCCAAGGCACTCTCTCATAACGCCTCAATCCTCATCATGGATGAACCGACTGCGGTCGTCAGCGACAAAGAGACTGAGTCGCTCTTTGCCCTGATTGAGGAGCTCAAACAGCAGGGAGTCACGATCATCTACATCAGCCACCGGCTGGTGGAGGTCGACCGCCTCTGCGATCGAATCACGGTTCTCCGTGATGGGAAATTCGTAATAACACTCCCGAGAGGTGAGGTGACCGAAGCCGAAATGGCCAATTACATGGTCGGCCGGGAGATGGGTGACGTCTACCCGCCTAAGACTCCCATGCCTGAGGGTGAGCCGTCATTGAAAGTCACGGAACTGTCAGCAGAAGGCGTCCAGGGCGCTTCCCTGGAGGTTAGGCCTGGCGAGATCGTCGGGCTCGCAGGCTTGATTGGGTCAGGAAGGTCAGAACTTTGCGAGGCGATTGCCGGCGCCAGACATTCCTCAAGCGGAAGTGTGACCTTGAACGGAGAGGCCGTCAGCTGCAAAAACCCCAAGCAGGCGTCGAAGATCGGCATCGCCTACGTTTCTGAAGATCGCAAGGGAGCGGGCCTCGTCCTTGACATGGACACGATTGAGAACACCACCCTTGCGAGCCATTCTGGCTTTTTCATCGATAGAAAGAGCGAAAAGAAGACGGCCGAGGCGTGGAGAGAGAATCTGGACATTCGAGTCGGGGACATGAAGGCGCCCATTCTCTTCCTCAGCGGCGGCAACCAGCAGAAAGTCGCCATAGCCAAGTGGCTCGACATGAATCCCAAAGTGCTCATGCTTGATGAGCCAACGAGGGGGGTTGATGTTGGCGCGAAGCGAGAGATCTACAACCTCGTTCACAAATTTTCAGAGCAGGGCCTGGCGACGATCGTCGTCAGCTCAGAGCTGCCGGAGATCATCGGTCTCTGTCATCGGGTCTACGTCATGCGTGAAGGCAAAATCGTAGGCGAACTCGTTGGAGAGCAGATCACAGAAGAGAACATCATGCAGTTAGCAGCAGGAGTTGGAGCCGCGTGAAGAACGTAGGCAAGTTCATGCAGGAATACGGGGTGCTCGTTGCACTCATCGTGTTTTTCATTATCAACGTCATAACGCGGGACAACTTTCTCACGGCAGAAAACCTGCGCAATCTGATCAGCCAGAACGCCTACGTCGGCATCATCGCTATCGGCATGACGCTGGTGATCATGACGGCTGGAATCGACCTCTCCGTCGGCAGTTTGGTCGCGCTCTGCGGTGCACTGGCGGTGCTCACGCTCAACAAACAGGCTGCTGGTGAAGCTGCGCCGAACACTGCGATATTCATGGCCGCGCTCGCGTCTGTCGGCATTGGCAGTGTGGCTGGCGCCCTCAACGGCATCGCGATAGCCTTCGGTCGAGTCGCTCCTTTTGTCGTGACACTCGCTGGGCTTGCTGGGTTCAGATCTTTGGCCTTAGTGCTTGGCGACGGTGGAGAGATTAGATCTCAAGTCACGGAGTTTCAAGACTTTGGGTTTGGCGGCATGGCTGTTCCAGGCCTCTCGATGCAGAGCGGTGGCCCGCTGCTCATCTACTGGAGCACCTTCGCGTTCATCGGCGTCGCACTTCTCGCCAGCTTCCTGCTCAACAAGACCAGATTCGGCCGGTACGTCATTGCAGTTGGTGCGAATGAAAGAGCCGCCAAATACTCTGCGATCAACATTCAGATGGTGCGAGTTGCGGCATACACGCTGCTTGGCGGCCTGGTTGGATTGGCAGCCGTTTTGAACGCTGCCCGCATGAACTCAGTCGGCACTGGATCGGTCGGTCTCTACTATGAACTTGACGCGATTGCCGCCGTCGTAATTGGCGGAACAAGCCTCAAGGGAGGCAAAGGTAGAATCTGGGGAACGGTTGTTGGAGTCGTCCTTCTTACGATGATCTCCAACATGATGACGGCTTATCGCATCGACACGGATTGGCAAGGACTTGTCCGTGGAGCGGTAATCTTGATCGCCGTGCTTTTACAGCGCAGCGGCAAAGACGGAAAGTAGACGAGGAAAAGGATGCTGAAGAATTTAATGACACTCGCGGCTGGCGCCGCAATTCTGGGCTTAACAGTCGGCTGTCAGCCAGGAACGGATGTTGGCAATGGTACGCCCGCAGATGACGAGAGGTTTGTCGTCGGAGTTTCGATTCCGGCCGCAGATCACGGCTGGACGGCTGGAGTCAAGTGGTGGGCAGATGAGGCCAAGAAGAACTACCCCAACATCGACTGGATCATCGAGGACGCAAAGAGTCCTGACGAGCAGATCACTGACCTTGAGAATCTGAGAAGCCAGAACGTTGACGCGCTTGTCATCCTGGCTACAGAGAGCGCACCTCTCACGCCGATGGCTAAGCAGCTGCACGACGCAGGCATTCTCATCATCAACGTGGACCGAGGGTTCACCGAACCTGCGGCTGACGTTTTCATCGAAGGCGACAACGCAGCGTTTGGACGCAAGTCTGCCGAGTACATGGCTGCCAAGCTGAACGGCACCGGCAAGATCGTGGTCCTTGAAGGGATTCCCAGCACGGTCAACACCGCCCGCGTCGAAGCTGCGGCAAAAGTGTTTGCGCAGTATCCCGGTATTGAAATCGTCGCTCAGGACAGCGGCATGTGGAACCGTGAGACTTCCGAGAAGGTGATGCAGAACATTCTGGTCGCCAACTCAGAAATCGATGCGATCTGGGCCAGCGACGACGACATGGCTCTCGGCGTTGAAAACGCTCTGAGAGCGGCTGGTCGACGTGACGGCGTCTGGATCCTTGGTGGAGCCGGCATGAAGGACATCGTCAAGCGTGTGATGGATGGAGACCCGCTCTACCCAGCGGATATCACCTACCCGCCGTCAATGATCGCTGTCGGTATTCACGAAGCCGCATCGATCCTTCGAGCTGGCAGAGCAAATGCCTTGAAGTACATTCCGAAGCACATCGTGCTGGATGTTGACCTGGTCACACCGGACAACGCAGCGGACTACTACTTCCCAGAGAGCGTCTACTAGACCGCCAACGACCAAAACAAGCAAGCCGCTCCATCGCGTTCTGCGATGGGGCGGCTTTTTCTTGGGTGAGCAATCGTGACCTCAGTCCGGCAGAGACTGTATATTAGAGAGAGATCGCCCCTGTCCACTGATTTGGGCCAATCTGGAAAGAAAATGATTCTGCCGATTGCAATTCTCATGGCCGCCACCAGCGGCACAGCAGGTCTCTGTGACCTCCCGCTTCAGGAGAAAGAAGAGTGCGCGTGCTGCGCTTCCGCTGAAGTCCTGGAAGAAGTCGTTAACGAGCCTAATACGCTGACTGAGGCTGAAAAGGCCCTCGGCTTCAAGCTCCTTTTCGACGGTAAGACCACCAAGGGCTGGCGCGGCTATAAGATGGAGTCGATGCCGAGCGGCTGGAAGGCCGTGGATGGCGTTCTCAGGTTCGTCAATGGCGAAGGCCTGCTCGGTGGCGACATCTGCCCTGACATCGTTCTTGGCGACTGCGACTTCCGCTGGGAGTGGAAGATGTCACCGGGTGGAAACAGCGGAGTCATCTACCGCGTGTCCGAGGACGGAGAGGCTTCGTACCACTCTGGCCCCGAGTACCAGCTGCTCGACGACAACGCCGAAAAGTACAACGATCTTGAGAACGTCCATAAAACGGCTGCGAACTACGCGCTTCAAGCGCCGAGCCGAAACGACCTCCTCAAACCTGCTGGTCAATGGAATGCCGGTCGAATCGTCTTCCGGGGCGATCACATCACGCACTGGCTGAACGGCGTGAAGGTTGTGGAGTACACGATGTACTCCGACACATGGACGAAGCAGATGAAGGCCTCCAAGTTTGTTGACTTCCCGAATTACGCGAAGAACAAGAAAGGTCTGATCTTCTTCCAGGATCACGGCAACGCTGTCGAGATTCGATCAGTCCGCGTCAAAACCTTCTGATCAGAGATCATGCAAGAA
>JALGYA010000193.1 GCA_029824475.1 Fimbriimonadia bacterium
GGCACAAATGACTGCGACCCGGCCTTCAGCGGTGCATAGGAGCCGTTGCCAAGCTTGACAAGAAACACAGGGGTGATCGAGAGCTGCTTCGTCTCTGTTCCCTGCTTCTTCAGCTCCGCCACAGCGTGGTTAAGCTGCTTCGCAGCCGGCACGATCGTGAACCCGATCGCTCCCGGCTTCGGCTTCGCCTTCTGAAGGTAGACATCCGCCAGAGATATCAGGCCAACTTTCACCTTCGCGGCAACTGCCGGATTCTCCTTCCGAATTCGCTGCAGAAACAGATCAGCATCTGAGCGGTCCATGAATGCACCCGATGCCTGCTGCTTGGTGCTCTGAGGGCTCACAGTCAACGAACAAAGGCCGGCACGCCTCGGAGCTTGGCAAGAATCTCAGCTGTGGTGAGAGCCTTAGCCTCTTGGGGCGCTGTGATTAGAGCGGCTGCGGCAGCGAAAAAGGGGAGCATTGAGATGACTCAGGAGAATTATACTAATTGAACGGGTCACGATCGTTCCCGTTTCTCATCAACTGGTCTCACTGCCTACTGGCTGGGACCTGTGCAGCGAACGGCCCGCATCGGACAGAATTGTCTTTCAACAGCATGGCAGGACATTCCAAACCCAGACCGCCGGGACGCCCCACTCCCGCGGAAAAAGTATTGCGCCCGTTCCAGGAGTTCTCCACTACGGAGTCCTCAGGCGGAATTCTGCTGATGGTCTGTGCTGTTGGCGCCCTCATCTGGGCGAACTCCCCTTGGGCCCAGAGCTACTTCGATCTCTGGCACATTGAGGCCGGATTCAGCGTCGGAACGTTCCACCTGGAGATGCATCTCGGCCACTGGATCAACGATGGCCTGATGGCGATCTTTTTCTTCCTGGTTGGTCTTGAAATCAAGCGAGAGATCCTTGTCGGCGAACTCGCGACTGTACGCAGAGCTGCCCTGCCGCTGGCAGCAGCCACGGGAGGCGTCGTTCTTCCTGCCCTTATCTACGTTGCCATGAATGCGGGCAAACCTGGCATCGCAGGCTGGGGCATCCCGATGGCGACCGATATCGCATTCGCTCTTGGCATCCTTGCTCTTCTCGGCAGCAGGGTCCCGATTGGGCTCAAAGTCTTCCTGACCGCTCTGGCGATCGCAGACGACATCATGGCGGTTCTCGTCATCGCGATCTTCTACACGGAGAACCTACAACTCGATTACCTTGCTATCGGAGGTGTCATTCTGGTCGCCCTGTTTGGATTCGCCAGAATCAAGCTGCGCTCGATGGCCCCCTATTTCCTGCTCGGCGCAATCCTCTGGTACTGCTTCTACCAATCGGGCATTCATGCGACCATCGCCGGCATTCTTCTCGCCTTCACGATCCCTGCTAGGCCAAGAATCGGCTCTCGCGACTTTGCTGAGGTTGGGCGTGACCTTATGGATACGATCACAGGCAAGGATGATGAACCTGATGACGACATCGATCGGCAGCAGATGGTGGTCTCCCAGCTTGGAGCAAGGATTGAGCAGGTCGACACGCCGCTTCACAGAATCGAGCGTGTACTCCACCCGTGGGTTGCATTCCTCGTCATACCGATCTTTGCCTTCGCAAACGCCGGCGTCTCATTCTCCGGCTCCTCGAACGGATTCGTAACTCCAGTAGCTATGGGCATTGCCCTGGGCCTCATCGTCGGAAAGTTTGGCGGCATCGTATCCTTCTCGATCCTTGCTGTGAAGATGAACTGGGCGAGCCTTCCGCGAGGAGTCTCATGGGCTCATATTCGCGGAGCGGCCATCCTCGGCGGCGTCGGCTTTACAATGTCACTCTTCATTGGAGGGCTGGCCTTTGAAGGGGATGCAGGGCTGCTTAGCGACGCTAAGATCGGCATCCTGACCGGGTCCCTCGTCGCAGGAGTCATCGGCCTGTTCTATCTCAGGTCGGTGTTCAAAAAGGATCATAAAGACGACGTCGTCAAACCGTAGGCCTCGGTCTGAATCTCAGGCTTAGCAAAACCGGCGGCTCGCAGCCTGCTGATAATGCCGGGGTACTGCCTCCTGCCGAGAGCGGAGTCTGGGTTGCCGATGTAGTGAAACAGTCGGCCGCCGCGCTTGAGCAGCCTTCGCAGCTGCCGATAGAACTCTTCTGAGTAGAGTTCTCCGCCCAGAGACATCGTCGGCGGATCATGAATGATGCCGGCGAACGAGCCCCTGTCGAACTTTTTCACCTCTTCGTATGCGTCGCCGATCACGATTTCAATGTTCTGCTTTGAAAACAGCTCGTCCGACCATGGGTTCATCCTCGCCAGCTCAATTCCGCCTGGATCGATCTCTATTGTCACCACTCTGCTGGCTCTTCTTGCCGCTTCGATGGCCGTGTAGCCGAGCCCTGTCGCGGTATCCAGCACAGGCCCTTTCACCACACCCAGCGCCTGAATCTTTGCTCTTGTGTCTTTTCCTGGGTCGGTTCTTTTCATCCGGTGCATCGGTATCCCAGAAACGAGCACCGTGGGAAGGCTCTCGGTCGGGCAGAGCACTCTCATCCAGCCAGTCTCTTCAGAAAAAACCTGCACCGGCCTGAGCCCGTCCTCTTCCACAAAGAAGACCTTGCGATCAGACTTGGCGGCCTTCTTGAGCTGCGCCATGTCCAGCGAGCCGCCGGCCCACTTCACCAAATCAGCGCTCAGTTCAACTGAAACTTGAGTCTGACCAAGATCAAAACTCGTATCCGCGCGCTCTTTTCCTGAATTGAGGGCGTCAATCAGGGGTTGGGCTTGGTATGCACTGAGAAGAGGCGGCCGGTCCACGATAAGCTATTCTACAGCGACAGGACACAATCGAGCCTCGGTGAAGCCAAATGACCACATTCCTCGCAGCCGCATACGTTTTCGCAGCCACCCCACAAGCCACCGTCCAGCGCCTCTACAACGTCATCTCCGGCCCCGCAGGCCAGAAGAGGGACTGGGACGAGTTCCGAAGCCTCTTCGTTGAAGATGCCACGCTGCGGGTCCGTGGCCCTAGGAATGGGGGAAGCATCTTCAAGATGACCGTAGAGTCTTATGTCGAGCAGAATTCTAAGTTCCTCGAGGAACAGGGCTTTTTTGAAGCGGAAATCGCAAGCCGGAGCGAAGAATTCGCTGGCGTCGTCCACATCTGGACAACGTATGAATCGCGGCGTAAAGAGGGTGAAAAGCCGTTCTCACGCGGCATCAACAGCATCCAGCTTGCAGATACGGCTGATGGGTGGCGAATAGTCTCAATCCTCTGGGCCTCAGAGTCAAAAGATACGTCTATTCCGTCGAAATACCTGCCTGACGGTGGAAAGTTTTAGCTGAAAGTGGGGCAAGACCCACAACGTTATTGCAAATTTCCCGCACTATACAGGTGAGACATGGAGAGAGAGACGCTTTCTTTCAGGGAATTGGTCGGCGCTGCAGCTGTGCTTGCAGTGACGTCTGCGGCCCTGGCGCCCGTGCTGGCTAAAGCCCAGTCCGGGAAAGCTGTCAGTCTTGACCGACTCCAAAAACTGGAAGTCGCGATGGCTCTCTACGAGTCCAGCTATGACGAGCGCGGACTCGACATGAAGGTCGAACAGGCTCCGCCGCGGCAGGTTCGCTCAAGCTCCTCTGGTTCAAGCAGAAAGGCCGCACAGCGGCGTGATGCAGAGGCACTAGCTGCCGGCTTCGACGAAGCCGCCAGCGTGGCTCTCGCATCCTGGGAAGAGCCGCCCTCCAAGGTCGATTCGCTGATCAGGGACGCATGTGATGACTGCAGTCTGCCCATGCGCTTCCCTTACGAGCTTCCGCTCACAAAGGCCGATCCAGACGGGTGCTTCGAGATCGCAAAAGAGTTTCTCCTGGACGACGCGGCATTCTGCGCTCTCGTCTTCGCTGAGGCCTCGATGTATTCGTCGAGCAAAGACACGGTCCAGAACTCCCTGGCCAGCATGGGCTTGAATCCTTCTGGCGGGCTCAAGGAGGCCTCTCACACCACGATCGGAGCTGCCCAGATGGCGCCGAAGACGGCTGCGAACATTCTTGAAAAGCTTCAGGAGCTCGGCCCACATTACTTCGAGCGGCTCGGCATCTCAGAAGGCGAAGAGGATATCGAGAACTGGCTAATGATCAAGCTGGCGACCGACTGGAGATTTGCTCTCCAGCTGCAGGGCGCCTACGCCTACGTCAATCTGCACCCGTTCGCGGAAACCTCTCAGGTTGCCGGCTCCACGTTTGACAGGTACGTCAAGGAAGTCTACAACCCCAAGAACGAGGACCTGCACGCCAGGTGGCTCTGCCTCTACACAGCTTTCGGCGGCGAGCTCCCGGTCATCGACCCAGGTCTCGAAGTCACCCCCAGCAAGCCGAAGGTTGAAGA
The DNA here is from genome assembly GCA_029824475.1 of Fimbriimonadia bacterium. Classification (GTDB taxonomy): domain Bacteria; phylum Armatimonadota; class Fimbriimonadia; order Fimbriimonadales; family Fimbriimonadaceae; genus JALGXY01. The sequence continues at coordinate 4,349 of JALGYA010000193.1, forward strand.
AGCCATCGACGCTCGCATGGGACTGCGCTAAGCCGCTCTGATCTGCATAATAGAGTTCAATCTCTTATGCTCCAGATCGCCCTTTCCATCGTTCTCAACGGAATCGATGTCCTCGAGGCATCACAATTCAAGGCTCTCGACGGCCTCTCAGTCGGCCTGATTACGAATCACACAGGCCGCACGGCCGATGGTCGTATGACCGTCGATGTGTTCCACGAAAGCGAGCATGTCAAGCTCACCGCCCTCTTTGCACCAGAACATGGAATTCGCGGTGCTGTTGATGCTTCGGTAGGCGACGAAATTGACGAGAAGACAGGCCTCCTCGTCAATTCTCTCTATAACCTGGAGAAAGAGGGCACTGCCCGGTACAAGCCTGATCCAAAGCTCCTTGAAGGGCTCGATGTGCTTGTCTTCGACATCCAGGACATCGGTGCTCGGTTCTACACCTACATCGGCACGATGGGCCACGCGATGGAAGCCGCCGCTGAGGCTGGCCTCAAGTTCATGGTTTTGGATCGACCGAATCCTATTAATGGGCTCCAAGTCGGGGGCCCACCAGCCGATCCCACCTACAAAACAAACACAGCCTTCTTCCCCCTCGCCACACGTCACGGCATGACCGTCGGTGAAGTCGCGATGCTGTATCAGACCGAGATGAACATCGATGTCGACCTCGAAGTCATCTGGTGCGAAGGCTGGAACCGCTCGATGTGGTTCGACGAGATCGGCCAGACTTGGGTGAACCCGTCTCCCAACATGCGGAACCTGACACAGGCCACCATCTACCCCGGCATCTGCTTCATTGAAGCGACAAACGTCTCTGTTGGTCGAGGCACAGACACTCCGTTCGAGCACATCGGCGCGCCGTACATCGATGGCCGAAAACTGGCAGAGGTGATGAACAGCAAGCTCCTGCCCGGCATCACGTTCTATCCGGTGAGCTTCACTCCTGATTCATCGAAATTTGATGGTGAACTCTGCCACGGCATCTCGATGCTCGTCACGGATCGGGACTCGCTGGAGCCGTGCCGCGTCGGTGCCGAGTTGGCTCATTCTCTGCACAAGCTCTATCCCGAATGGGAAGAGGAGAAGCTGCTGCGGCTGGTCCAAAACAAGGAGGCCGCCGACTTGATCCTCACCAAGGGCTACGCTGCGGCTAGAGCAGGCTGGGATGATGAACTCGCGGAGTTCATGGACATCCGGGCGAAGTATCTTCACTATCCCAATCATTAGCGGCGCTGCATCTGATTAGACACTTGTTAGCTGCTATCGCTTGTTCGACAATTTAAGGCAGGGATTTCACGCCAAGCGTGTATCCTGATCCGAAGCACGAGCATGGCGAAGTCGGAAGCACTCTACAAGAAGGGCTTTGGCAAGACATCGCGGCGAGACGCCTGGTGGGGAACACCGACGGCGACCGCGATTGTCCTGACGTCCTTTATCGTCTACGCGACCTGGGCAGCGATGCAGGGTCAGCACTTTGAGGTGGACAACTACCTGTCCCCTTTCTACTCCCCTGTCATCTGGGGTGAGTCGCATCACTCTTGGACAGGCGTGTCTCAACCTCCGTTCTGGCCAGCCTGGCTGCCCTTCTCACCCGCGCTGCTGATTCTCCCCTTCCCTGCGCTCTTCCGCTTCACGTGCTACTACTACCGCGGCGCGTACTA
>JALGYA010000194.1 GCA_029824475.1 Fimbriimonadia bacterium
GGCGATGTAGATCACGGTTCCATCTCCATTGACAGCAATGCCGCCCGGGCTCCTGAAGCTGACCAGGTCGCCCGTCGTATTCGTCGGAGCACCATAGCGTGAATCGTCGCCCAGAATCGTTGAAACTACTCCGTCCAAGTTGATCATTCGAATCGAATTGGTGCCCCGATCAGCAATGTAGATGATTCCGCTGTCATCCGTCTCAATGTCTCTAATGTCACTGAAGCGGGCAGAATGACCGGGCCCATCTGAGGAGCCGATCGACATGTTGCCGGCAATCAGGCGCATGAAGACGTCACTTGAGCCTTCCGGCGTCGAGCCAGGCGACATGTTGGCCGGGACGACCGCCCCGAATTCTGTTGCTGATTCCACAGCCATTACGAACTCGAACGCTGCGACGTTCTCGGGGATGTAGAAAGTCCACGTGTCAAGAGTCCTTGAGTCACCGGCGTCCAGCGCGTCCTGTGTCGTGTCGTACACAAAATAGGGTCGGGAGTCGGCTGTGTCGTTGTAATAGCCGTCTGGATTCGCGAGCCTGACAGGAATGCTGTTTCCGCCGCTCCCAGACACACCAAGGAACGGAAGGACCGAACTGGTGCTCTCTGTCCGACGGATTGAATCTCCGGAGTAGCTTGCGGCATAGAGCCGACCACTCGGTGACGCGGCCAAGTGCTGAGAGTATTGGAACTGAGCCACATTGCCGACGCCGTCAGCATGTGCGTTGGTGGTGTCACCCGCCAAAAGCGCCACGTGCCAATCAGCGGAGTTCATCACGTTGCCGCCTGGATTGAGCATGATCTGCTTGACCTGGTAGTTCTGAGCATCCATCACAAAGATGGCCCCGTTGGCGGCGTCTACGCCCCTCACCAGCTTGAAGCGTGCAAGATCCCCAGCACCGTTTAGATTTCCTGAAGTGCCGGAGACGCCGGCAATTGTAAAGACCTGTCCGCCGGGCAGAGCAATGCCTGTTACAGCGTGTTTCGTCGCTGTCACAAGGTATTCAGTGCCCTGGATCAGCACTGCATCGAGGTCTGCGACTGTCGACAGCCCGCTCGCGACCAGGGTGGTGACCGTCGCTGTTCCCAGAGGGTCCGAGATCATGCGGATGCGGCTTGTGCCCGCATCTGATACATAGAGGTTGCCGAGCGAGTCGGCCGTAACTCCGTCAGGGCTTGAGAAGCTGGCGGCTGTTCCAATTCCATCTACGGAACCGGCTGAGCCGGTCCCAGCGATGGTCGTCTTTCCACCAGACGTCATGCTAACCAGCGAAATTGTGTGCTTGACGTTGTCAGCGACTGCCAAATAGTCGGTTCCCGGGATGACAGCGACTCCTGTCGGGCCGTAGAACCCAGAAGTAAGCTGAGCCGTTGAGCCGCCCACCATCTTGAAAATCTGGCCTGTTGGCTTGCTGCTGAAGTAGACATTGCCGTCAATGTCCGTGTCGATGCCGTAAGGGCGAGTGACTGAGGCCGAAGTCGAGACGACCGTATCTGCTGAGTAGTCAGTGCTGAGGCCGCCACCGCCACCCAGATTGGCGAAATCGCTGAGGACGACACGGAAGGAGCCGTTGGCTCCAATGACGCGCTCTGTGTTGTTGGTCAGCGTGATCTCGATCCCACGTACCGTCACCTCACCTACATCGTTGAGAACTCGGGAGGACGAAACCCCGACCGCGTTCCCCGTAAACATCGCCCTTGAGGAGGGGTTGTCCAGCGGAGTGACCGTCACGTAGCCCGAACCAAGGTCCACTCGGATTTTGGCTGTGCCGACTGCTTCACGGGTTCCACCCGTATCGCCGCCCCCGGAGGAGACTGTGGAAGCGGTTCCCCCGCATCCAGCCAAGATAGCGACGGCACCACATGCAAAAACTAGCGACTTTGTGAAAACTCTCATTTGGGCCTCAGGTCGTTCAATATAGCAAGTTCTTACGGGTTCAGCGTCACAACTTTCCGAAAAACTCTAGCCTTTCTGGACTCACGCTTCAGAGCCCATAATGGACCCATGCCTCAGCAGGGTCTTGCCTTCCGCCAAGTTCACCTCGACTTTCATACCTCTCCCGATATCGATGGGATCGGATCGGAGTTCGATAAAGCACAGTTTCAAGCGGCTCTCAAGGAGGGCCACGTCAACTCGGTCACGCTGTTTGCGAAGTGCCATCACGGGTGGAGCTACTTCGATTCTGAGAAGACCCCGCGCCACCCGAACCTCAACTTTGACCTGCTGAAGGCGCAGATCGAGGCATGCAAGGAGATCGGAGTCCGGACGCCGATCTACATATCTGCAGGGCTGGACGACGTCAAGGCAGACGAGCACCCTGAGTGGCGTGAGGTCACAACCGAAGGCAAGTACGGCGGCTGGTCGACTTCCCCGCTGGAGGCAGGGTTCAAGATGATGTGCTTCCGCACTCCTTACCTGGACCTGCTTGTCGAGCAGGTGGAGGAGGTCGCGCGCGCCTTCCCCGACTGCCACGGAATCTTCCTGGACATCATCCACCAGTGGGAATGCTGCTGCCCTTGGTGCATGAGGTGGATGGAGGAGCGAGGCCTTGACGCCTCAGTGGAGGCTGACAGACAAACCTGCGCACGGGATGCCTTGGAGCAGTATTACAAGAGGCTTACCGCTGCCTGCCGCTGCGAAAACCCAGACATGCCGGTGTTCCATAACTCCGGCCACGTGCAGCGCGGTCAGCGACAGCTTTTGGATCATTTCAGCCACTTGGAACTGGAGTCTCTGCCGACTGGTGGATGGGGCTATGACCACTTCCCCTTATCTGCTAAGCACGTGCAGACTCTTGGCATCGACTTCCTGGGGATGACCGGGAAATTTCACACGACCTGGGGCGAGTTCGGCGGCTACAAGCACCCGAATGCGCTTCGCTATGAGTGCGGCGCGATGCTCGCCTACGGCGCAAAATGCAGTATTGGCGATCAACTTCCCCCGACCGGCAAAGCGGACCGCTCCACGTACAGGCTAATCGGCGAAGCGTTCAAGGAAGTTGAGGCCAAGGAGCCTTGGTGTGAAGGCGTCGTCTCGGTGGCCGATATCGGCCTGCTCAGCAGCCGTGCCTGCACCGGCGAGTGGCACACCTGGATCAAAGGAGAGGACGCCGATTACGGCGCTGTCAGGCTGCTTCTGGATGCCGGATTCCTATTCGATGTGCTCGATTTGGAGGCAGATTTTAGCAAGTATAGAATGCTGATCCTTCCGGATGAGTGTGTGATATCCCGTGAGCTTGAGGCAAAGTTGCGCGCCTACCTTGACGAAGGCGGAAAGCTGCTTTTCACCGGAAGCAGTGGCCTGCGTAACACGTTCCAGATCTTCGACTGCGGGGCCACGATTGAAGGCTGGAGTGAGATGCGGCCGGACTTCGTCCTGCCGACCAAGGATCTCAGGCCGGACTGGATCGATTCCCCCTTTGTAATGTACGGTCAATGCCAGCGGATGAGAATGGAAGACGGGACGTCACTAGGAGCAGTCTTCGACCCGTATTTCAACCGGACGTACCAGCACTACTGCAGTCACCAGCATACACCGGCTAAGACGCAGCCATCTGGGTTTGTCTGTGGTTCAGCCAAGGGTGGGGTGATGCACCTGGCACACACGGTGTTCACCCAGTATCGAGCTGTCGGGGCATCAGCCTTGAAAGACTACGTGGCCGCAGCTATCCGCAGCCACTTAGGAGCACCGATTGCCGAGGCTTCACTGCCTTCCACCGGCCGATTCACCGTCTTCCATCAGCCCAAGGAGAACCGATGGGCAATGCATCTGCTCTACGCCCCGACAGTCCTTCGCGGCTCCCAGCTCGATATCGGGGGAGGCACCACGGACGGCAAGGGCCGAGAGACTGAGATCATCGAGGACTTCGTGCCTCTGCGTGATATTACGGTCCGCACCTCCCTTCCGGTGAGCAAGGCGATCCTTCAGCCACAGGGGATCGAGCTGCCGGTCAAAGACGGCCAATTCATCGTGCCAGAGTTCGAAGGCCACCAGATCATTGAACTGAGCTAAAAAGAGCCCGCAGGAAATCCTGCGGGCTCCGATCATGCCAATCAAAGAGATCAGCGGGCAGCGTCGTCGATGATGCGCGACACTCTGAAAACTCCGCCCACCGAACCGACGTAGACATCTCCCGCGTTGGTGACGGTGACTCCAAAGAGGTTGTTGAAAAACGCCGCGGAGCCGGGTCCGTCCTTGTAAGGGGCTGATCCTCCGTGGGCAATGGTCTTTGTCTCGCCTGTGGCGATAGAGGTCCTTCGGAGTCCGTTCGTGCCCCAATCTGCAGAGTAGATGTATCCTGCGTCGTCACAGTCGATGAAGAAGAGCTGCCCAAACTGAGATGCTGTGCCAGTCAAGGCATCGACATGGCCAAATGCTCCAGTGCCTGCCACAGTAGTCACTCGACCACCAGGGGTGACTCTTCTGATTCTGTAGTTATCCTGATCCGCTACGTAGAGGTTGCCATCTGGTCCTTCAGCGATGCCAACTGGTCCATCAAACCGTGCACCAGATCCTAACGAGTCCACATACCCGGCCGTTGAGGTCGTTGCAGACGAACCAGCTGTCAAAGCCACCTGCCAATGCAGTGGGTTGTTCGGATCTGAGCCTGACAATCGCAGTCCACGGACTTTATCGAACGAAAACTCGGTCACGTAGAGCATGCTGTCCTCTTCCGTCATTGCAATTCCGTAAGGGCTTGCAAATTGAGCGACCGTGCCGTCGCCATTCACATATCCCGAAATCCCTGTTCCGGCGATAACTCGGACGTTCCAATTCTTGGGATCCGTCCGATCGCTCCATACGCTGGTCAAGCTGATTCGCACGATCACATGCGAAATGCCTTCCACCACATAAAGGACTGTCCCTGCTGAGTTGACAGCCAATCCACGCGGGGATTTGAAGGCGACCAAGTCACCCGTCGTGCTCGTGGGCGTGCCATATCTGGAGGCATCGCCTGCGATCGTGTACACAGACCCATCCGGGTAGACCATTCTGATTGATTGATTCGAAGTGTCTGTTAGAAACAGTGTCCCATCATCAGAAGTGTCCATCCCATAGACACTTCGGAAGAGGGCTCCTGGCCCGGTGCTGTCTGCGTGCCCGTATTCTGTAGGATGTCCGGCGACTAACCGAACGAACACATTATCCGATCCTGCAAATGGCGATTCGGTTGTCAAGACTGCGTCAAGCGCAGCGACGGAGGCCGTTTCTGACTCAACCATCATCACGAATTCAAATGCGGCCACATCTTCGGGAATGAGAAAGTCCCATTGGTCCAATTGGAAGGAGGCACTTGGTGCAATTCCCCCCTGCGGTGAGTACGAGTAGTAAGGCCGAACATCAGTCCCATCATTGTAGTAGCTGGTTGAGTTGGAGACCTTGACCGGCTCAGCACTGCCACTTCCACTGCTGCCGAGGAACGGCAGGACGGAACTGGTGCTCTCAATGCGTCGGAGAGCATCACCAGAGTAGCTAGCCACAAAAAGTCTTCCGCTCGGGGAGGCTGCTAAGTGCTGCGAGTATTGGAACTGTGCGGAATTGCCAACGCCATCCGCGTGTGCGTTTGTGCCGTCGCCAGCGAGCAGTGCCACATGCCAGCTCGAGCTGTCGAGTGGGTTCCCGCCTGGGTTCAGCGTGATCTGCTTCACCAGATAGTTTTGGGCGTCCATAACAAAGATGGCGCCGTTGGCGGCGTCCACGCCGCGGACCAATTTGAATCGGGCGGTGTCGCCGGCTCCGTTGACGTTGCCGGAGGTGCCGGCAACTCCAGCGATGGTGAA
>JALGYA010000195.1 GCA_029824475.1 Fimbriimonadia bacterium
TGGAACAGATTCAAGCTGCCGTCTCCCCAGCCCCAGAACGTCTAAGGATTTAGCGATGCTGTAGTGGCTTGTGGACGGAGCGAGAATTGCAGCATCGATTCCAGCTGCCGCGTACGCCTTGGTAATGCCCGCGTCAGCAGGGCTGAATACAGAGGCTCGGTAGGCATTGAGGAACCTCTTGGCTCCATCGCCGTTCTCGCTGCAGGCCGAATCGTGCAGCTGGCTCAGTGCCTCCAGCGCCTTGGTGGGGTTGAGGTTGAGCAGCTGATCGCGGCTGAATCCATCAAGCGGATCCTCCACGGAAAGCGTGCCAGCGATGTCCCGAACGAGAAACGGAACGACACGCACAGTCCTCGCGATCCAGAGGCCCTCGAAGTTTGCCACCGTGCCGCCGCTGCAGATATGAGCCCAAGAGTCTTTCTCGGCCCCGAGCATTGTCGCTATCATCTGCCCGACTTCCTGCTCCAGCGCCACCGTAACCGGCGCAGCTTCTGCCGTCACATTGTTCGGGTTGTAGAGCATTCCTGCGAACAGGCCAGCAATCGAGGGAAGAGTCTGCTCGGACATCATATGCCCGGCGTAGCGTGGGCTGTAGAAAGGGAAATCTGCTTTGAGCCTGGCGAGCAGCTCCGTCAGTCTGTCTTCAAACTCGTCTTGGAACGGCTCGTTCTCGCGTCGGTCTGACGAGTCGATTACCACTCCGTCTTCCGGAAAGTAGTTGCGACGCCAGTATTGGTAGTCCTCAAAAACTCGATTGATGATTGCGCCAAATTGATCTGCGTTCTCGGCATTTGGGCCGGTGAACCAGGCTGAGATATCTGCTCGTGGCGTGGGACGCTTATGACTGCTCATTGGTGTTTCCTAAAAGCTCGCTGAGTTCGCCCAGGGTGTTCGCACCCAGGGTGGAGCGTGGGTTGATGCCAGCTTTGCTCAGTTCGTCTTCGGTGACTTCTCGAACACTAATCCTCTGTGTCCAGGACCACATTGAAGGTGATGGGTTCTCGCAGACTAGATCCGACAGGGAGGTGAATGCATCCGCTGTGTAGAGCCCGCAGAGCATCTGTCTTCGGTCAGAAGTAAACGGCAGGGCTGCTTGGTGATCTCCGATCAGCTGCTCCAGTGTCAGCGGGAGCTGGGGGTCTAGGAGAGGAAGGTCGCAGGCGACGACAAAGACGTGGTCAGTGGATGGCTTGAACTTGGAGAGGGCCGCCGCTGGCCCAGCGTAGATTTCTGCATCCGGAAGGAATGGTCTTTCTTCTATGGGCTCGCGACCGCTGACAGTAACCGGAATGCCGACCGAGTCGAGCTTCTCCAGGACCCCCACGGCCATAGCCCCCCCTTCCACGACAAGGCTGGCCTTATCGCGCCCCATTCTGCGGCTCGCGCCGCCGGTGAGAAGCACCGCTTCCATGTCTCTGTTCATGTTCGCCCTAGGTCGAATTTGGCATTATGACTGCCATCATAGTAGCTGTTCTACAGGACAAGCACAATGGACAATAGAAGAATGAGCAGGATTCCGGAACACTACTCAAAATTCATCAACGAGAACCCTGAGATGGGCAAGGCGTACCACGAACTTGGTACGGCCGCGATGAAGGCTGGGCCAATCCCTCAGAAAGACGCTGAATTGATTAAGATCGGCATCTCTCTCGGGGCGGGCTTGGAGAGTGCTGTGAAGAGCCACTGCCGGAAGGCGGCAGAGGCTGGGGCAACTATGGAGGAGATTCAGCATGCCGTCAAGCTTGCTGTCACCACTGTTGGCTTCCCAAAAATGATGGCTGGCCTCAAGTGGGCCGAGGATGCCTTCAAGCCGAAGACCTGATTTCCGCTCTGATTCGTATTTCTGTTCCTCGGATCGCCTAAAATGGAAGTAATGCCGGAGCGTCCTGAACGCCCATCTGTGATCTCGGTCCTCAGATCGAGCACGCTTCTTAACGCCCTCACGGCGGACGATTTGGAAGAGCTGGCAACACTGTCACACCTCGCCTACGCCGAGCGGGGAGAGACGATCTGGATGAAAGGCAACCAGGTTGATTTCTTTGGTCTCGTCGGAAACGGCTTCGTCAAAATGGTCCGTTCCTTCGCGACGGGGCAAGAAGTGACGTCAGAGATCATCGGTCCTGGCCAGATTTTTGGTCTTTTGGGTGTGATCGAAGGCGGAGGATGCCCGCTCGAAGCACGGTCTGTGAGCAACGCATGGTATTTGAAGATCCCTAAGCGTGAGATCCTTCACATCCACGAGCAAAGACTCGTCTTCAAAGATCAACTTTTGAGACGGACTGTCACTCGATTCCGACAGAGCGTCGATATGATGGCCAAGATGACCACAGGCAAAGTGGAGCAGCGCATTGCGCTGATCCTCTTGATGCTCGCCGAGTCTTATGGTGAGCAGACTGCCGAAGGTGTTCGCCTTAAAGTGCCGCTGATTCGGCAAGACATTGCCGAAATGGCCGGCACGACTGTAGAGTCAACAATCCGGACAATGAGCCGGTGGCAGAAGAAGAATTGGCTCTCATCAGACCACAAGCACATCACGATTACCAAGATGGAGCTGCTTGAGGAGTTCCTGCTTCCATGACCGACGAACCTGACACTTCATCGTCACTGCTCGTAGACACATTTGGACGCCAACAGACATATCTGAGGATTTCGGTCACAGACCGATGCAATTTCCGATGCAAGTACTGCATGCCGGAAGAGGGCATAGACCTTGCTGAACGAGAAGAAGTTCTCAGCTACGAAGAGATCACTCGGCTTTCCAGAGTCTTCGCAGCACACGGCGTCAACAAGATTCGCCTCACCGGCGGCGAGCCGACTATCCGCAAAGGCATTGTAGGCCTGATAAAGTCACTGTCTCAAATTGATGGGATCGACTCAGTGGCCCTCACCACAAACGGCTCCACTCTGGAGAAGCAGGCTGCTGAATTCAAGGCTGCCGGTTTATGCGCCCTCAATGTCAGCCTCGACACCCTGCACAAAGATCGTTTCGCAGAGGTGACGGGCAGAGATGAATTTGATCGGGTGATGCGGGGCATCGATGCTGCACTTGAAGCTGGCATCGCTCCTGTAAAGGTCAATGTTGTCGCGATGAAGGGCTTCAACGACGACGAATTTGCTGACTTTGTCGCCTTCACAAAAGACCGGCCGATCCATGTCCGCTTTATCGAGTTTATGCCCTTTGCAGGCAACCAGTGGTCACAGGATCGCATTGTTCCTTTTGAGACGATGTTGACCTCAATTCGGGAGAAGTTCGACCTGCAGGCGCAGGACAGGGCACACGATCATGTTTCGAAGGACTACGTGGTGCCTGGCCACGCAGGAAAAGTCGGCTTCATCACGTCGATGACCGAAGATTTCTGCTCCGGATGCAGCCGGATTCGGCTTACTGCCCTCGGCGAACTCAAGACATGCTTGTTCTTCCAGCCAGAGATGAGCCTGCGAGATGCAATGCGTGGCGGCGCTTCCGATGAAGAGCTGGCAAAGTTGATTTCTGATACGGTTCTCAAAAAGAGAGCCGGACACCCTGACCTGCAGCGAATCGTACAGGTGAGCCGGACGTCCATGGTGGCGATCGGCGGATAACAAGATGCGCGATATCACACACAAGTTTCCGAGTCTTCGAACGGCTCGGGCCGAAGCGACTTTGACGGCGACTCCAGTCACTATCGAGCGAGTCAAGCGCGGCGATACACCCAAGGGTGATCCCATCCCTGTGGCCAAGATTGCGGCGATCCAGGCAGCCAAAGGCGCGCCCATTCTCATCCCCTACTGCCACCCGATTCCCATCGAGTTTGTTGGCGTCGAGTTCTCATTCACGGAGAACACGATTCGAACGGAGGTTGCGGTCAAGGCTGTTGCTAAAACGGGGGTCGAGATGGAGGCGCTGGCGGCTGCGTCCGCGGCCGTGCTGAACCTCTACGACATCCTAAAGATGATCGACGACGACATGGAGATCATCGGGATCAAGCTGCTTGAAAAGCGGGGTGGGAAGTCGGACCGAAGAGCGCCACTTGGCGCTCGTGTCGGTGTGGTCGTTGTCTCTGATACCCGCACTTCGGAGGACGATTCAACTGGTCCAGCGTGTGTTGCTGCTCTCGGCAGTTTGGGCGTCAGCGGAGAAGTCGTCTCGATTATTCCAGACGAGCCTTCTGAGATTTCTCGCGCTGCGGGTGAATTGGCTGGCGAGTTTGAAGTTCTGGTGTTCGCCGGAGGCACAGGCCCTGGACCAAGAGACAAGACGCCCGAGGCGCTTATGCCACTGTTCGATATCGAGCTGCCTGGCGTAGCGGAAGCGATTAGGTCATACGGCCAAGATCGAACACAGCACGCGATGCTCAGCCGATCAGTCTGCGGCCTTATCGGCACAACCGCCGTGCTCGCCCTGCCTGGCTCGCCGAAAGGGGCCGTTGACGGCATTCATGCCAGTTTCCCAGCGATTCTTCACGCTGCCGGGGTCGCCAAAGGAGGCGGCCATGAGGATGACGCGTGACCTCCTTCGAGGAAGCCCTCTCGTTAATTGAAAATCACGTCAAGCCGACAGGTGAGACGGAGACCGTCGGAATCCTAGATGCTCTGGGGTGCGTGATCGCTTCTGAAGTTCACGCTCCGTTCGCGTTGCCCAGATTTGACAGTTCTGCTGTGGATGGCTACGCCGTCCTAGTTTCCGACTTAGACTCGCGGCCTGCTCAACTTCAACTGAGAGAGACCGTATTTGCGGGTGCTGGAGATCGTACGCCGATTGAGCCAGGCACTACCGCAAAGGTGATGACCGGAGCGATCCCGCCTGTTGGCACGGAGGCTGTCGTCATGCGCGAGGATGTTGAGGAGGCTGATGGGATAGCTGCTTTCACAGATCCAGTCAAGCCGGGGCAGAACATCCGCAGGGCTGGCGAAGAGTTGTCAGCCGGTGACCTGATCATAGAAAAAGGCACGGTGCTCAACTCTGCACATCTTTCGCTGATCAGCTCATTCGGGCTGGATGAAGTACATGTTGTCAAGCGGCCAAAGGTGAGCATCCTTGCCACAGGCAGTGAGCTCCGGTCACCAGGTGATGACCTCGCAGAGGGCGAGATTTACGAGTCTAACGGTGTCGGGTTGGCTGCCAGAGTTAAATCTCTCGGCCTGCCGAGCGCCAAGGTGACTCGGTGCGAAGATTCGCTGGAGGAGACCACTGCCGCTGTTGAAGAGGCCGCCCGGCAAGCAGATGTTGTGGTGACCAGCGGAGGCGCTTCTGTTGGCGACAAGGACTGGGTCCGTGAGGCGGCCAAGGCGTGCGGCTTCGAGGAGATCTTCTGGAGAGTGCAGATCAAACCAGGCAAACCGGCTGCGCTCATGGTGCGCCCTTCGGACGGCACAGCTCTGTTCGCCCTGCCCGGAAATCCAGTCAGTGCTCTCGTCACGATGGAGCTGTATGTAGTGCCTGCACTGCGGGTGCTCACAGGGAGGGCATTCGCATCCTGTGCCCCTTCGAGCGCCCACCTTGCTGAGAGGATTGAGCAGCGAGCAGGCCGGCTTAACTTTGTGCGCGGCACCGTTTTGAGTGATGGTACTGTCATGCCGGTGAAGGGTCAAGGCTCACACATGATGAGCGGCCTCGCCAAGGCGGATGTCCTGATAGCCATCCCAGCGGACGCATCAGTTTTGGAGGCCAGGGACACCGTGAAGGTCTAGCATCTGAACAGAGGCTTTGATCAGAAATGACAGTCAAAATTCTCTACTTTGCCGTGCTGAAAGACCAGGCGGGGCTCTCTCCAGAGA
>JALGYA010000343.1 GCA_029824475.1 Fimbriimonadia bacterium
CCGCGCTTATGCCTTTGACATCAGTGATGCTGGCCAACGTGATCGGCCTTGCGCAGCAGCAGAGCGACAAGTTCGAGCACATCGGAACGCTCCCCAGCCCGATGAAGTTCGGCAAGCTCCTACCCGGCCAAGATGTGATAGAGGTCTTCAACACAGAGACGAGCCGAAAAGGGCTCTTCAAGATCTCAGACAAGACCGGCCTGCAGCCGATCTATAAAGAGGTCTACCTGCTGACACCTGACCTGGCTCTGACCAAGGGGGGCGCAGATCCAGAGGACGGCTGGACCCTTCACGTCGAGGATGGCGAAGTAGAGAGCACGACAACCGAAACGGATGCCACGAAGGTCTATTCCAAGGTCAACGACGACGCCTATATCTTCAGAACTGCGGACAAGGTCTACTCAGTTTTTGACGGCAAGGGCGCAAAGATTTTCGGCGATTACGAGCGCCTCCGACCTTTTGGGAAAAACGCTGTCTCCGTCGTCAAGGACGGAAGGCTGGGCGTCCTCAACCTCGAAGAAGAGGAGGTTTTGCCGTTCGAATATGTGTCGTTGACCCTTCTCGTCAGCAAGGGGATGTGCATCGTTGCCAATGCTGATAACAAGTTCGGCCTGATCAAGCTCGACAAGACGGTGGTGATCCCTGTTCAGTTCAATAACATGGTGCTGCTGAGAAACGGGAACGTGGCTGCATTCGATGAATCTGGTCAGGCGGCGATCTACTCCACATCTGGTGAAGTCATCGTTGAGTCTCGTGCGCGCAGTTTCTCACAGAGCACAAACAATTACATGGGCTGGACGCTGCCCGACGGGTCTGACTCAGGAATCTTGGACATCGAAACCGGCAAAGATGTCTACAAAGGCGGGGGGCAATTTGACATCATCTACCAACTGAAAGATGAGTTCTTCATCGGCCGAACCCGAGAGGTGTTCACCGTCTCCTACAACTCTGCAATCAAGTACAAAAAGCTGGGTTTGATCAATGTGAAAACAGGGGCGATGACTCCTGTTATGTACTACACCATCGAATTGGAGACCACCCCAGAAGGGCCGGTTTTCAAGCTCTCTGACATCGAAAAACGCCTGTCGCACATCTGGCTGATGAACAAGAACGGCAAGATGATTGCGAAGCAGGTGGACGCGGATTTCCAGGAGGTCAACGGTCGAAGCATGATCACCTGGAAAGGCGTTGATTCAAGCAGCAACTCGGATGATGTCTTACGATGGCAACCCCCTCTTTGGCGGAAAGAGGTTCCTCAGGGCGCCCAGATTCAGCGAAGGCATCGGATATGCCAGCGAATACACCACAGAAGGAGGCAGAAAGGGATACGTTGATCCCAGCGGCTCATTCGTAATTCAAAAAGAGCTAACAAGGGGCGAAGAGTTCCGAGGCGGGCTCGCTGTAGTCGCCATTAGAGCTAAGACTGAAAGCTACAGCACGTTGGCTGGCGTCATGGACAGACAAGGCGCCTACGTGATTCCTCCCACGTACAAGTCGGTCTACCGCCACAGTGATCGGGACGACCTATTCCGCTGCATCATCAGAGACAACGTGGAGGAAGTGAGGAACAGCAAGAACGAGAAGATCTTTGAGACGAACCGAGGGCAGATCCACTTCCGGGGTGACGACATGTTCCTGGTCACCGAGGCAGGCGGTCAGAAGCGATCGAGCCTCTTCAGGGTGAAAGATTAGCGCTGCTAGCGGGTGAGCAGGTATTCGATCAGCGAATAGAGGCCGTAGATAACTGCGACGAGGGCGACCAAAGCCGGGGCCACGACGAGGCAGGCGAACCGCGCCGTCTTTCGTGGGTACCAGCGGCCTTCGTTGATGTTGCGATAGAACATCTGCAAAGCCTCTTGTTCGGCGCCCGCCATGCGCTGCCGCTCTTCAGGGGTCAGCGCTTTTAGTTCTTCCTCGGTCATCGCTTCGCTCCAGTCTTAATCACGGATCGCCTATGTGAGTCGTTGCGCGGCGATTTTCGCAACGGCATGGAGCGGAACACCTGTTATGCTGGATGCGAGAGTGAGCCGTAAGCGACCACCCGAGGATGATTCACCCATTGCGCCCCCAAGCGCGACAGAGATCGGAGAGAATGACGCGATCTATCCACTTCGGGTGCCGCGAAAGCCGATCAAGATAGGCTACCGTGGGTCACGCCTCCTTGTCATCGTGCCGACGACGATTAGCGTATCGCTGCTGATCTTTGGCCTCAACACGATGGATCGTTATGGGATGGGACCGAAGTATCCGGTGATCCTGATTCCCATTGCAGCAACTTTCATTTTGTTGATATATCTCATGGCCAAGCTTTACAAGGGCTGGGCGCTGCTGGCAATCGCTGCACTCTTCTTGATTTATGCACTCGGATTCAATGGTGCCTCCCATGGGAGCGGGTTCGTGTTCTTCGAACTGGTAACGGTGGCTATGATAATCCTGGCCATCATCGTGATTCCTCGTGATCGTCCTTAGAGTGGAGAGGATCGGCATCACATGATCGCGGCGGGTAACTTGAG